>JAMOOV010000051.1 GCA_027065125.1 Campylobacterales bacterium
ACCTTTTAAAAAAGAAAATATAAATCATGCAAGTCATTTTAATCTTTTTGGAACAAATTTGTATTTTATGGGATATGATATTAAGGATATAAATAGATTATATGGTAAAAGTTTAATGAATGATTTATCTACTCAAAAAAGAATTTTTACAAGTGGGGATATTTTTGATAGAAGTCCAATGTATAAAAATAAATTTAAAGGAAAAAAATGAATGACTTTAAACAATTTTTAAGTTTAGAAGAAAGTAAACTTGATTGGAAAATAGTGTTATTTCTTATTTTACTTGCTTATGCATTTAATATAGCAGTTAGATATATTTATATTTCATATGCAGGAGATATGCCACAATTTCAATGGAATGGACATTTGATGATAAATAATAATGACGGATATACTTGGGCTGAAGGGGCAAGAGATATATTGGCAGGTTTTCATCAGCAAAATGATTTATCAAGAGTCGATACTCCTGCAAGCCAATTGATAGCCTTTTTTGCCAGATTTTTACCTTTTGTCTCTTTTGATGTCTTGTTGGAGTATTTACCTGGATTTTTAGGGGCATTAGTGGTAGTTCCTATCGTTTTGATAGGCAGGACATTGGGTTCTGCTTGGGTTGGATTTTTAGCCTCTTTGCTTGGAGGAATGGCTTGGAGCTACTATCATAGAACAATGTTCGGATATCTTGATACGGATATGCTTGTTATAGTATTGCCTACTTTTGCCGTTTGGGCAACAATGCATGCCTTTAAATACAAAAACATAACATTTTTCATCATTGCCTCTTTGATAGAGATATTTATGATAAGATGGCACGGCGGACTTTTCAATGTGGCAAACGGTATCTTTATCATGAGTGTCATATATGTGGCTCTATTTGATAGAGAAAAAAATAGTGCCTTATACCTATCTTTTTTGATTGCTCCTCTTTTGCCTTTTTCGCTTATTTATAAGATCGTGACTCTTATAGTTATATTTGTAGCTTTTATCGGTATAAAATTTGAAACTAAAAAGATATGGTATATCATAGGAGCTATCGTAGGTGTCTATATTGTTATAGTCGGTTTTCCTTGGATAAAAAATGTTTTATTAAGCGGATATTTTACGAGAGATATTGTCAACTCTGATGATGGACTTAAATATTTTAGTGTGGTAAATACCGTTAGAGAAGCTGGGCATATAAGTTATGATACTTTGGTTCATAGGATTAGCGGTAGTTGGATAGGGATAGCTGTGGGCTTGATGGGGTATTTGCTACTTTTGATAAGGTATCCGCTTATGATGATCTCTTTGCCTATGGTCGTGCTTGGTTTTTTCGCTATAAGAGGAGGGCTTAGATTTACCATATTTACCGTGCCTTTTATGGCCATTGGAGATGCTTATCTTGCTTATCTCATAGGCAAGATCGGATACAGACTCTTTATAAATGATAAAGTTGCGAAAATCTCTACTTATATCATATCGTTTTTGATAATGGTCGGCTTTATCTATCCGAATTATAAACATATATACAGATATCTTGTACCGACAGTTTTTACAAAAAAAGAAGTCAAAGTTTTGGATAAATTAAAACATATTGCCTCACGAGAGGATTATGTTTTGACTTGGTGGGACTATGGATACCCCATAAGATATTATGCGGATGTAAAAACACTTGTAGATGGCGGAAAACATAGCGGGGATGTGAATTATCCCGTCAGTTTTGCACTCACGAGAGATCTTATAAGCTCAAGAAATATGGCGATTTTAGATGTGTATCAAACAGAATACGACTTTAAACGACATCAAGATAAAAATGACTATATCAAAGAGATGATGAAAAGATATGGCTTGAAAGATCCTGATGATTTGATATACATGCTATCAACAAATATAAAATTGCCAAAAACAAAAGAGAATGTTTACTATTTTCTACCATTAAGAATGATGAATATTTTTCCAACGGTAGCCATATTTGGCACGATAGATTTAAAAAGTGGCAAAAGGATAAATCATTTTTTTACACAAACAAACGGAGCTAAAAAGCGAGGCAATACTCTTTATCTAAGCAATGGTATAAAAGTGGATCTGTCAAAATCAAACTTAATAATCGGAAGAAAAATTGTTCCTATAAAAAGATTTTCAGTGGTTGCTTACGACAAATCCGGAAAAATTCATACAACCATCCAAAAAGCACACCCTCAAGGTTTAAATATCATTTTTATGAAAAGTTACAACAAATGGCTCATAATGGATGATTTTTTCTTTGATAGTGCCTATATCCAACTTTTTGTATTTGAAAACACAAAAGGATTGTTTGAGCCGATTATTTTAACTCCTTATGCAAAAGTGTTTAGAGTCAAAAGATAATGTGCGGGATTGCCGGATTTAATTTTAAAGTGGATAAAAGCCACATTTTAAAAAAACTTTACCACAGAGGACCGGACGAGGAGGGTTTTTTTGAGGATGGAAATTTCTCTTTTTTTCACACTCGTCTTGCCATTCAAGATATAAAAAGCGGACATCAACCCTTTTTTTATAAAAATTATATGATTGTTTTCAATGGAGAGATTTACAATCATCTTGATATTCGTAAAAATTTGGATGTCAACTGGATCACAAACTCCGATACTGAAACTTTACTTCATCTGTATATAAAATACGGCGAAGATATGTTTGATAAAATTGACGGGATGTTTGCCTTTTGCATTTATGACACCGCCGAAAAAACCCTTTTTTTGGCAAGAGATAGAGCAGGTAAAAAACCGCTTTATATCTACCGAAAAGGGGATAAATTTGGATTTGGTAGCGAAATAAATGTTTTTAAATTTTTGGATTTGGAAGTTGACAAAGATGACATCAGGCAGTTTTTATCTATGGGCTTTTGCGAAAGCGGATATAAAGAGATCAAAGAGTTTCCGGCGGGTCATTATGGATACTTTAAAACCGAATTAAAAACTTCTCAATATTTTGACATTATGGATTTTTACAAACTACCAAAAATCAACAAC
>JAMOOV010000052.1 GCA_027065125.1 Campylobacterales bacterium
CCGAAGTTTACAGTATTAGAGACATTTAAAATAATTTCCATATTTTTTACAAAAGTAAAGGTGTAAAATTTTTCAATTTTCCATATTAAGGATACTTTTACAATGCCTGTCAAAAAGAGCAGGGGGGTGGGTGTTAAAGTACTTCGTTTTTCTCAATATGGTAAAATCTCTTAACTAAATCGAGGCAGTATTATGGATTTATATCAAACCAGCTTAGAAAACCTACAGACATTAACGCTTAACATAAAAGATGAGTTTTTCACTTATGATCTTAAAAACATTCCACTCTTAGAAGGGATAAACACACTCTTAAACGCTATTGACGCAAAAGGATTAAAACTCACTCAAAAAGGATTCTTACCTACAAAAGTGGTAAAGAGTGTTCTAGAGGTTGCAAGCACCACAGCAGATGAGAGATTTTTAAAGTATCAGACGAGGTTTTATGAAGAGGAACATTTCAGTGCATCTTTGGTGCGTACAGTTGCAGAGGTATTAAAGCTTGTTAAAGTTCAAAAAGGAAAACTCGTTCTCACAAAAAAAGGGAGCCAATTTTTAACACTTGATAGACATCAGCGCTATATTGTGCTTTTTAATATTATGTTTGGAATCAATCTTGGATATTTTGATGGTCATCAAGAAGCGCTTTGTGTGCATAACAGCTCTTTGATTATGCTGCAGCTCTTACGGAACAAAAACCGTGACTTTAGGAGTGTAGATGTTTACACCGCTATACTGCTTGAGAGTTATCCGGCACTTGAGGATGATATAGAGCGGTTGGAGTTTTATGATTATGCAGATAAAGATCAATTTGATATATTTGCATTAATTGCAGAGTTAAGACTTTTTGAAAGATTCTTTTTACCGCTTGGACTTGTAGAGATGGAGCAGGCAAAAACCTATATGGAAGATGGCAAATATGCTAAAAGTGAACTGCTTGATTATCTCATTGAAGAGAAAAACGCAGTTAAAAAAGAGCTTTTGTTCTCTAAAAAAACTATAAAAGAGTTTCAAGATACAATACGAACAAAAAATATAGAGATAGATCTCTTTGAAGAGACACTTTTTCTATTTGCACAGTTTGCTGATATTCCAAATCCACCAACAGAAGTTGTGATAGAGAATTTAATGCAAAGACATGCTGTTATAGGTACTCTCAGGGATGATTATGAAAAAATCTATAAACAACTCATAGAGAGTGTCTTAACGACCTATGAGGAGTTTACACAGTTAGATACCGTAGGAGTTCAAAGAGAAAATATAGTTGAGGAGTATATGCAGATGATAGACTCCTTTGCAGTACTGGCACAAGCTACTAAACCTTTTACAACAGCCCAAAGGCTTCAGATAGTTCCAATGTTTATATTTGATATTTTAAAACTGCACCATAAGATAGATTACCTGCAAGAAGATCTTATTCTTGTTTTAAAAGAGAAGTTTGATGAAGAGTTTGCCATGGATATAGGACATCTTATGCTTCTTTTAGAACAACTCCAAAAAGATGCCAAAAAACTCAAAAAAAATAAACCAAACTTTTTACAAGGTGTCAAAGAGTTTATACAGAGCTACTTTATGATTGTTTTAGAACTGAGAAGCCGTTCTCTTTAAAGATTAGTAAAAGTTGTTTTTTAAATTTCCCATATTGAGGATACTCCTTAATGTCGAATAAAACGGTATAAAATGAGTTCGTTTTTTATTTAAAGATTTAATTACATTAAACATATTTAATGCTTATCTAAGCGAAAGATTATTAAAATGTATTTAACAAAATGAGGTAGTTGTAATGCAATTAATTGAAGAAAATTATGAGTACAAATACAGAATTGATCTGATGTGGCATGAGTATAATGCACTTGTAACACTTATTGAAGATGCTAAAAAGAGTGGTATATATATAAATGATAATATGCTTGAGAAGTTTGAAAATTATAAAGCGATCAAAGTTTCTTATGCAAAACTCAATGCCATTGCAAAGGCAAGCCAAACACGTAGTAAAAAAACCAAAGAGAAATTTGAATCTGCTGTAGTTGAACTTTTGCGTCATGAGAGTGAATTAACCCCTTATAAGATTGCAAAAAAAGCAGGTATTAGTTTTACGACAGCAAAAAAATATTTAAAACTGTTAAACGAAGATTAATTAAAGAGAGAAATGATGAGCGATGGAGTAAAAGAGCTTAATGATAAAAACTATGTATCTTTTATGGATAATACAGATGCAGTTGTCTTTATAGATTTTTACAGCGATACCTGTCCTCCTTGTCAAACACTTCTTGCTTATCTTCCAAGCCTTGCAGAGCATTTTAAAGATGAAGATGTCATTATTACAAAGGTTAATGTTGCTAACAACCCAAAACTCTCCAAGAAGTTTATGGTGCAAAGTGTTCCTTTGAGTGTTGTAATAGGTAAAGATAAAATGGTAAAACGCGTTGAAATAGGGTTACTTAGTATGGATGCCTATATCAAGATGATAGAGAAGACTTTAGGCAAGGGTGGCTTTTTTGCTAAACTCTTTAGATAATATAAATAATACATAAACTCAAGCAGTTCTCTAAAAAGATGGGAGATGGACTTATACAGGAGTATAAAGAGATCAAAGATATCCCACAACATGTTAAAAACAAAGAGTATAAAAAAGCGGCAGAGCAGGTAGGTGATATTGAGAAGATGACTTTTTTATCGGCTTTATGGATATTGTCTGGCAGAGGAGTGTTTAGTGGTATTATCGTAAAATTTTTTAAAAAGATGCGACAGAGTGCTTTTAGAGATGGGGAATAGGGGTTTGGACTCGGTTGTATATTTAGACATAGAAGCTTCTTTAGAGGGTGTTATTAAAGAAGTAGGTTTAGTATATAATTCATACACCTTAAAAACAAATTCTATTGAGCAAATAAAAGAATTTTTAACTGCCAATTTTCCAACATACTGTAAACTTCGGAAAACTCAAATCCCTTCACTAAT
>JAMOOV010000053.1 GCA_027065125.1 Campylobacterales bacterium
ATTTTTACTGTTTTTGTAAAAATTTGATTATAATTCTTAAAGAAAAAATGTCCTTTTAGTCCTGTATATTCCATTAACCGGACATATTTGGGAGTTAATTGGAAAATATCGGGTAAAAAGGACAAAATGTCCCTTAAGGAAAAAGATTAATTTAGGAGATTTGTCGATATGAAAAAAGATAAAAAGCTTTTAGAATTGGTCAGAGATAAGATAAGGTTTAAGCACTATAGCCTATCTACTGAGAAAAACTATCTTTTGTGGATAAAGCATTATATTTTGTTTCATGGCAAAAAGCATCCTAAAGATATGGGTAAAGAGGAGATAGAGGAGTTTTTGACCTTTTTGGCGATAAAAAAGAGAGTTAGTCCTACAATGCAAAATCAAGCTTTTGCGGCATTGCTTTTTCTTTATAGAGAGATACTTGGTGTCGATATGAGTGAGTGGAACATACAAGCTTTGAGGGCGAAAGAGAGACAGTATATACCCACGGTTTTAACAAAAGAAGAGGTTTGGCGGGTTTTGCAAAATTTAAATGGTATTTATAGACTTATGGTTGCTCTTATGTATGGCTGTGGATTGAGAATGAAAGAGGTGTTAAACCTTCGGATAAAAGATATAGATATGGGCTTTGATAGAGTTTATATCTGGGATAGCAAATCTCTAAAAGATAGAACTTTACCGCTTCCTCAAAGTTTGAAAGATGAGTTGAAAGTTCAAGTTAAAAAAGTTGAGATGATACATGCAAAAGATATGCAAGACGGATATGGAAGTGTTTATTTACCATATGCGATAGAGAGAAAGTTTCCAAAAGCACAGTATGAAACAAAATGGCAATATCTTTTTCCGATGAATAAATTATCAAGAGATCCAAGAAGCGGTATCATAAGACGACATCATATCTTAGAAAAACTCTTGGAAGAAATATCTCTCAAGCGGTTCAGAAAGCAAAATTAACAAAAAGAGTAACTTCCCATACTTTTCGTCACTCCTATGCCACTCATCTTTTGCAAAGCGGTATAGATATAAGAAGTATTCAAGAACTTTTAGGGCATAAATCGGTTGAAACCACTATGATATATACTCATGTTGTGACAAAAAGGGTCAGAGCTTGAATTTTGAATTTTAACCTCTTATATACTGCAATAAAAGTTAAATTACTACATCACAAGATATCAAGGATTGGACACTAAAAATTATAGTGCCTAATCCTCAAGTTCATCCTCATCGGGTTTTAAAATTTTATCTATTTTTTTAGATAGCTCTTTTTTGTTTATCTTATGATTTTTATTCATGTAGATATTTTCCTCTAACTTATCGACTATCTCTTTTATTTGGCTGTTGTGGGATAGAGGCAGAAGTATCTTTAGTAACTCTTTATCATCTTTTGCATGTTTTATCTTATATGATAACGGGGAGTTTTCGTTGGTTGGTTTTTTATATCTCAATATCTTGCCAAGTAGTGATAGTAAAATACCCAACAACAATCCGACTGCAAAATATATCCACTTTTGCAAAGGAGATTTTTCTTTATAAACCACCTTGACCTCTCTCTTGGTAGCGGTCGTAGCAGGAGGACTATTTTTCTCTACTATGGTATGAGGTGTCGTAGTTACCGCACTAGAGCCTTTAACCTCTATCTTTATAGGTTTTGTCTCTATCGTTTTGACTCTCTTGTCATTTTTATCAAAATATTTGAATTTTATAGGCGGTATCGTGTAGCTTTTATCGGAAATGATAGCAAACTTTTGCACCATTTTGCCTTTGTACTCTCCGCTTTCAAGACAAGAGCTTCTCTTTGCTTTATCGCTATAAACTGTCACAAAAGGTATCTTTAGATCAAAATCATTTATATCATCAATATTTCCACTTCCCGACAGAGTTAAAGTTAAGTTTACAGGCTCATTTGCTTTTACGATAGTTTTATCTACTTTGGCAGAGATTCTAAAATGCCCATAAACACTTACACCTATAGGTAATGGTTTTACATTTATCTCTATTTCATTTGAATAAATATTTTTCCATCTCAGATTTCTCAACATAAAAGAGAAAGCATTTTGCATATGTATCATTTTTGCTATAGATACTTTAACAGCAGGTATCTTATATTTTCCTGACTGTTGAGGGATGAGTATATAAGTCAAATTATGGATGATAAAATTTCCGACAACCTCTTTCTTATCTTTTCCGTCGGTTTTAGCCCAAAAACCGGGAAAACTTGGAGGTATAAACTGAATGCCCTCAACTCTTTCATCTCTTTTTTGTTTAAAAATGATTTTTAAAGTGATAGGCTCTCCTACATATACTTCATTTTTATTGCTTATTATCTTCAAAGAAAATGAGGGTGACAGAGCATTTGATGATGATTGGGTAACAACTTTTATACCGATAGGTTTTGTCTTTTCCACTTTTCCATCAACTTCGATACTATATGATGGTATTGTGATACTTTTTAAAGGGGTAAATGTATAACTCCTTGTTAATGTTTTTGTAGTTTGTCCGTTTATTATGGTTATACTTTGAGACTGTCCGTTTGATTCGATACTATAGCCAGCTATATCATTAATCGGCGGAAACTTTATATCATCTCCGCTTGCCGATAAATTTAAAGTTACCTCATCACCTCTTACCACTTCAGTTTGACTGATGGTTGCACTAACCGTTGCAAATAGTGAAACAGATAAAAATATCGTTATCAATATAATTTTTTTCATATTTTCCCCCTATTCTTACCAATCATTACCGCTGTTTTTTAATTTTCTTGTCTTTGTATCTATCTGCAAAGGCAATGTTTTGGCTTTTTTATTTAGCATAATCCTATTCCACTTTTTTTCTTCCGCATCGCTCATAAATTTTTTATGCACCATTTGAGCTCTTTGTTGTTTTTGTTTTTCATTCTCTTTCTTCTTTTGTGAATTTTTCTTAGATTGTGCTTTT
>JAMOOV010000054.1 GCA_027065125.1 Campylobacterales bacterium
TTTATATCCGTAGCAAACGATTTTAGTAAAATAGAATCCAACAAATACATCTATGGAGTCTATAATTTTTTTCATTTTAACAGCGAGATAAAATTTGTCATCTATTTTGGTATAGGTTTGATATTTTTCTATATCTTTAGAGCGGTTATCAACCTCACCTATTTTTATCTGCTAAATCGCTTTTCGCAAGGCAGATATCATCTGTTGGCATATCGTCTTTTTGAAAATTATATTGGTATGGAGTATAAAAAATTTATAGGGAAAAACTCATCCTATCTGACTAAAAATATCATAACGGAAGCAAACAATTTAGTCAATCTGATCTCAAGTGTTCTATTTATGATGAGTGAAATTTTTGTATTAATTTTAATCTACTCTTTTTTACTTTATGTAAATTGGAAAATGACTATACTTCTTACCCTCTTTTTGGGTGTCAATGTTGTTTTATTGAAACTATTTGTCTCTACAAAGATAAAAAAAGCCGGGAGCGATAGAGAAAAATTTCAGCAAACTTTTTATGAAATCATAGCATCATCATTTGGAAACTTTAAGATAATCAAACTCAAATCAAAAGATAGCATTATCTTGGATAAATTTGCAAAAGCGAGTTTTGGATTTGCAAAAGCCAATATAAAAAATCAAACACTTTCTCAGTTTCCGAGACTTTTTTTGGAGATGATAGGCTTTAGTTTGGTAGCCATCATAGTTATCTATCTGCTTGTTAAATACCATTCGGATATCAGCGGAGCTTTGCCTATATTGATGGTTTTTGTATTGGGGCTTTATCGACTGCTTCCAAGTGTCAATAGGATTTTCACTTCATACAATCAAATACTTTTTTATCTACAATCTTTACATATTATACATAATGAACTTATCTATAACCCAGAAGAGTTGGGAGATGAGGAGATCGTCTTTAATGATAAGATTGAGCTTCAAAATATACAATTTAGCTATATAGAGAATAAACCCGTCTTGAAAGATATAAATCTTACCATAAACAAAGGCGAAAAGATAGGTATAGTAGGAGAAAGTGGTAGTAGCAAATCAACACTCGCAGATATAATCATAGGGCTTTACAGGTATGAATTTGGTAAAATATTTATAGATAAAACGGAACTCAATAAAAACAATATAAAATCATGGAGACAAAAGATAGGCTATATACCACAAAGTATATATCTAACTGATGGAGATGTGGCAAGCAATGTTGCTTTTTTGGAGGAGATAGACGAAAAAAGGGTAAAAGAGGTGCTTAAACAGGCTGAGATTTTAGACTTTTTAGAAACCCACCATGAAGGGATTTATACAAAAGTCGGAGAAAACGGAGTAAAACTTAGCGGTGGACAGAAGCAAAGGATAGCAATAGCAAGAGCTTTGTATCATAATCCTGAGATTTTAGTTCTTGATGAGGCAACCTCGGCACTTGATAACAAAACAGAAAAAGATATAATGCAAAATATTTATAAAATAGGAAAAGATAAAACAATGATAATCATAGCCCATAGAGTTTCCACTTTAGATGGGTGTGATAGGGTTGTCAAACTAAAAAGAGGAGAGATAAAAATTGTTTAAAGATGAGGTAAAAAAATATGAAAAAAAATAGTAAAATTTTTGTTGCGGGTGGAACCGGACTAGTAGGTAGTGCAATTATTAAAAATTTATTAGAGAAAGGATATACAAATATCATTTCGAACTATCATGTTCGAAAAACAAAAATAGACGGTGCTGTATATTATCCACTTGATTTAACAAATCAACAAAATGTTGAATACTTTTTTCAAACATTTTCTCCGGAATATGTATTTTTTGCAGCAGCGAAGGTCGGAGGAATAGTAGCAAATAATAAATACAGAGCGGATTTTATATATAGCAATCTTGTCATACAAAATAATCTTATAGATATAAGTTACAGACACCATGTAAAAAAACTTCTTTTTTTGGGATCGACATGTATATATCCAAGAGATTGCCCTCAGCCTATGAAAGAAGAGTATCTTCTTGGTTCCGCATTAGAATATACAAATGAACCTTATGCTATAGCAAAGATAGCCGGTATAAAGATGTGTGAAAGCTACAATCTACAATATGGAACAAATTTTATATCTGTTATGCCAACAAATCTATATGGACCAAATGATAATTTTGATTTGGAAACATCTCATGTATTGCCAGCTCTTATTCGTAAAATTCATTTAGCAAAATTGCTCGAAGAAAACCGTTTTGAAGAAGTTATGAATAATTTAAAAATAGACAATATGGATGAGGTTGGAAAATATTTAATATCATTTGGAGTAGATGAAAAAAAGGTAGAAATTTGGGGAAGTGGCAGACCAAGAAGAGAATTTTTATGGAGCGAAGATATGGCGGATGCCTGTGTATTTTTAATGGAAAATAGAGATTTTAAAGATATGTACTCCAATGATGCAAAAGAGATCAGAAATACACATATCAATATAGGAACTGGTAAAGATATAAGTATAAAAGAGTTAGCTTATCTCATAAAGGATATAGTCGGTTATAAAGGTGAGCTTTACTTCAATACCAATAAACCGGACGGAACAATACTAAAAATGACAGACCCATCAAAGCTGCATGCCTTGGGTTGGAGACATAAAATCGAATTGGAAGAGGGTATAAAAATAATGTATGATTGGTATCAGCATAATTAATTAAATGTTATTTGGTACCCACTGCAAACTCTATGAAAAAGGGATAAAGGAAGTTTATGAGTGGTATAAAAAATAAAAAAGTATATATAACTTTAATAGCAGATGTGTTACATGCAGGGCATATAAGAGTCTTGAAAAAAGGTTCAGAATTAGGAGAAGTGATAGTAGGGCTTTACACAGATAAAGCTTGTGGAGAGTTAAATGATGTTCCATATTTAGATTATGAAAAAAGA
>JAMOOV010000055.1 GCA_027065125.1 Campylobacterales bacterium
TCAAAGAGATTTTGACCTTTTTACACCACTTCAAAAGCTCACTATTTTGATGTTTTTTTGCACCATTTATTAAGATATTGAGCTTTTTTATTATCATTTTTTTTATTTCAAAATCATATTTACTATCTAAAAATTTTAAAAGCAAGACGACATGATATCTATCTATTGCAAATATAGTATCTGATAGCTGAGAATGTCCAGCATATTTTGTTATCAAGGGTTCATTCAATAAACCTATCTTAAATATATAGCTCACTCTAAGCCAAAAATCATAATCCTCGCAAACTCTCAAATTCTCATCAAAATAGCCCACTTTTTCAAAAATATCTCTATGTATCATAACCGAACTTGCGGCTATCTTACAAGTGGAAAGATTGTCCAAAAAGCACTCTCCGAAAGGTTTTTTTAATCTTTTGGGATATTTTACCGCTTTGGCATCTCTTATCCATTTTTCGCCCGTATGAGAAAAGAGTATATCTTTGTTTAGTCTGTGAAAATCCGCCTGTTTTTGAAGCTTATCCTCTCTCCACTCATCATCGCTATCCAAGAAAGCTATCCACTCCCCTTTTGCCTCTTTTACCCCCTTGTTTCTTGCAAAGCTTACACCAAAATTTTTTTGATAGATATATTTTACGGGATAGTTTTTGACAATCTCTTTTGTATTATCGCTCGAGCCGTCATCTACGATAATGATCTCTTTGGGCTTAAGTGTTTGATTTAAGACAGAGTTTATAGCCCTTACTATCAAATTTTCACGATTGTATGTCGGTATAACGACTGATATATTCATAAGAGTCTTTTTATATCCACTTTCATCTCTTGAAAAACGGCACACTCCCCATCAAGGCTAACCATAGATGGAGATAGATAGTTAAATTTTCTATTTCCAGCATAGCACATAAGAGTATCGCTTCTTAAGTTTTTATCCACCCTAACCTCAAAATCAGCCCTTCCGTAAGGCGAGCTAACCTCAACCCTATCGCCGTTACTCAAAGATAAGTTATCAGGCACATATAGAAAATCATCTCTAAAAAAGGAGCTATTTAGAGCTTTTTTATGCTTTATGCTCAATAGATAAAAACCCTCATCGTCAAGATAGTCATCTTCGAAATCATCTTCAAACTCATCAAGAAAATAGAACTTACCGTTATCGGTATAAAATCCTTCCAAGTAGGGTGTTTTAAGATATGTTTTCGAGATAAGATAACCATCCTTTTCTATACTGTTTGATTTTAAAAACTCTCTTATATACTCTTTTTCCTCTTTCAATGCCCTATTTAGTAAACTTTTAAAAAGATAGTTCGAGAGTTCATATTCGCTTATACCCTCTTCTTCTCTTAGTTTTGGCATCAAAGATATATACTCGTTTCCATAAGTACTCTTTATGTCGTTTTTTGCTAAAAATGTAACGGCAGGGATAACAAGATCGGCAATTTCGGAGGTTTCGTTTTTGTAAAGTCCGAAATAGACTACAAATTGACTTTTTGAGATAGATTCTTTAACTCTCTTTGTATTTGGCAAACTCACAAGGGGATTTGCATTTTGTATAAAAACCATAGAGTACTTTGAAAAATCGGCACTTGCCACACTCTTTTTATCTTTAAAATCATCCCACAAAGAGCAAAAACCAAAAGAGCTATCGCTTAGATAACTCACACCGCACCCCTCCTTCCCAAAAAGCCCGAGAATAGCCGCAAAAGAGTCGATAGCTCTTAACACATAATGACCTATGAGATATTTTTGCACTCCTATTCCCACAAGTATGGAAACTTTTTTACCGATAAGCATATCCAAAATATCATATATCACTTCAAGTTCGATACCACATCTTTTGCAGAGTTCATTTATGGTATATGTCTCAAAAAGCTCTACAAAATCTTCAAAATTTTCACTTTTACTCTCGATAAACTCGTTATCCTCCTCTTGAAGCATATATACAACACGAGCCATTAATAAAGCAAGATATATATCTCCTCTTGGCTTTACCTGTAAAAACATATCGGCATTTTCGGCAAGTTTCGTCTTTCTCGGATCTATGACGATAAGCTTTTTATCCTTTAAAAACGGTAACATATGGGTATTTGAATTTTCAGGGTTTCTGCCCCAGATGATAACAACTTCACTCTTTTTTATCTCGGATATAGGCAGTAAAAGATCGGCTCCCCTACCCTCTTTTATACCCGCATCTCCCGCTCCGTCACAAAGCGAGCCTTCAACCCCAACAAAACCGAAGTTTGCAAAGAAATGCTTGGTAGAGTTTTGCATTTTACCGAGATTGCCGCTACCGTTAAAAAAGAGATTATTTTCATTCTCATATAGTTTCAGCTTCTCTTTTAGTATCTCCAAAGCTTTTTCAAGGGAGATCGCCTTGCCCCTATAGTATGCGATATCAAGCCTCCTCTCATCTAAAAAGCGATTCATTTTAGAGCATAAAAAACCTTGAGTAACGGGATGATTTTTGTCCGCATCCAATTTACCGTCCTTATAAACGATAGAACACCCGTCATAACAATCAAGAGGACAAGCGGTGAGTTTACCTAAGCTCAATTTTCACCACTTTTGAAAAAATTTTAGGTGCAGGCAGATATAGCTCCGCTTTGTATGAGCTTATATTTATCGTATCGGCAACTTTCCATACTTTATGAAACTTTACATCGCT
This sequence comes from Campylobacterales bacterium, assembly GCA_027065125.1. Lineage (GTDB taxonomy): Bacteria > Campylobacterota > Campylobacteria > Campylobacterales > JALSKU01 > JALSKU01. Next base: position 2,660 of record JAMOOV010000055.1, read on the forward strand.
CTTTTTGCCGTTGATATATATACTCTTTTTATCGAGGTTTGCCATATCTTCATAGGAGAGATATATGGTAAGCTTAGCTTTTGAAATATCATGCACATCCATCAGACGGCTTCCGGGATTGACATAATCTCCCTTTTTTACATACAATTTATACAATAATCTATCTTTTATATATATATTTTTCTTATTTATCTTATCTTTTAAAATGAA
>JAMOOV010000056.1 GCA_027065125.1 Campylobacterales bacterium
TCAAAGTTTTTTTGACCAGCCGGAAACCCAGGCACTTTATCCTCCGACAACTTCAAATAGAGACTTTATAAAATCAGTCTATCAAAATCTTTTCAATAGAGAACCGGATAGTGGCGGATGGGATTATTGGGAAAACCAACTAAACATAGGAGCATTTTCTAAAAATAGATTTATAGAGGCGGTTATAAACGGAGCATTAGGAGATGATGCTGTTATACTGTCCAATAAAACGGAAGTTGGATTATATTTTGTCAAAGAAAACTTAAGCAATACTCAAAATGCACAAGAGGTTATGAATAAAATAACAGCGGATACTTCATCTGTAAGTATTGCAAAAAATACAATCAAAACTTATGCATCAGTAGATGCTGTATTGGATCTTGATGACTCTTGGAGCCAAAAAAATATCTTCTCTTCGGATATTTTATATCCAAAAGGTATTGTTAAAGATAAAAATGGAGAGATATATCTATATTCGTCAACATCAAATAGCTCAAAAATAGCAAAGCTTACTAATGATAATAATTTAGATTTGGTTGCTAATATAAATAGAGATATGTCAGGATTGGGATTTCAATCAAATAGTAATAGATTTATATTTACTACATCTATCACTTCACTTTATTCGATAGATGCAAATGGAAATCAGCAACTCTTAAAACTATTTGGAGTTTATGGGAATAAGATCGCTGTGGCTAAAGATGATTCTTTCTATACCTGTTCCGGCTCTATGAACTCCGGAGTATATCATTATAGTAAAGATGGTGATGAGATAGAAAAGTTGGCAGAGGGTGTAAATATATGTAGCAGTATAACAATAGATAATAATGGGAGTGCATTGTATTATTCAAGTTCTTATGACGGAACTATAAATAAAATCAATTTAGAAACAAAAGAAATTAAAACTATAGCCACAAATTTAGGCATTGCAGGAACTTCCGAACCTATAACATTAGCATTTGACGATCAAAATCAACTTTATGTTTTTAATGCATATTTTGGTTTATATAGATATGAAAATGGAGATATTGTAAAAGTTATCGACTCTATAGGGGGTGCCGGAGATATAGTTTGGTCAAACAAAGATAATGCTTTTCTTATGGGAGCAGGGGCTAGTGCTAATATTTTGTCTTATAATATAAAAAGTTTATATGCGAAAGATTTGACATTAAATTTAAATGCTTTTACTATAGCTCAGGCTGCCGATCAGACTATATTGATATGTAATAACAATCCTATAATACAAAAAGTAACATCTGGCGGATTTTTTGATTATATTGAGTTGAATTCAGACTGCACACATCTCCAAACAGATCAATCTGGCAAGATATATGCCGGCACCAGGGAAGGGGAAATATATGTGATAGATACTCAAAACAAAAATGCTACACTATTTGCAAAAATAAATTCGAATTCTATAGTCCATCTTGCATTTGATAACTTAAGTAATTCCTTGATTTCTTTGCATGATATGGGCAATAGTGTTGTTGAAATTTGGAAAACACCTATAGATAATCCGAGTTTGTCGCAGAAGATATATACACTTTCTGATGTAGGGATTACAGATAATGCACCGGTAGCTACGGTAGACGATAGTGGCAATATTTATATATTGGAAATAAAAAAGAATAAGATATATAAACTAAATATAGATTCTAAAGAATTAGAAGAATTTTTTAATGCACCATTAGATAGTGCTGCAATAGTTGTTCCAGATATGATATATGTGCAAAGTGAAAATGGATTGCTGATTTCTACTATTGAGAATTATCAACTTATAAATATCAATTCAAAAATAAAAAGCACAGTAGCTGTTAATAATGGAAGTGTTGATAATTTTGCTATGCATATCAATACTGATGGAGAGATTGTAGCTATACACTCCGGGCAAGTATTTGAGATGATAAAAAATAGAGAATAATGTGCACAAAAGGGTCAGGCACCTTTTCTAAAATAAAAGGCATCATCAACTTTATAATATCCCCAGAAAAAATAGATTAATTTATTTTAGGTATCTACCATCATATATTTTATATTTTTAACATTTTCTTGCTTTTTTGGAGAGAAAGGGATCAGGGCTTGAATTTTGAATTTTAACCTCTTATAAATACTTTTGCCTCTTATATACTGCAATAAAACAGTATAGGAGTCAGACCCCAAAATTGCAGTTGACTATCGACCATCGACTATCGACTTCCATTCATTCCCTTTTTACACTTTTTGCCATATAATAACTTATGGCAAAAATAGATGAAATAAAAGAATTTAAGTACCAATCCTGTAGAATCATTAAATTCAAATATCAAGAGGAAAATTAAATCCAAAGGCTCTTTTCCTACTATGGAATCGGCTTTTAAAATGCTCTATCTTTCTACTCAGCAGGTACAGACAAAATGGGATAAAACAAAGGTTAGAAATTGGAGTGAAATTTATCCTCAACTTTGCATATTTTTTCAAGATATTATGATAAAATATACAAATTGAGGATATAGGGTTAGAGGTGGTTTGCTGTCCTTGTAGCTTATCACAACTTTAATAAAATCATAACAATATTTTTACATAAGTGATGAAAGTTTTCTAACCTTAAATATGACCCTATTTTTTATCTTGTAAAAAACGGTAATATAGTCTCCCTTTTCAAAGATCAAAAAATCTATACAATCTTTTAAGACCGGCAAAACTCTTGCATTTTCAAGATCTTGACTTGTCATATCGCGAGTTAGTTTTTTATAAGATTCGATTCTATAAAGAGTTTTATCTTTTAATTTATACACAACATAAGGATTGGATAGTGCATAGAGAGAATTTTTCGTTTGAAATATATATATCTTTTTATCATTATCTTTAAAAATCTTTTTTGCATACATCAAATCTTCATAAAATAGCTTTTTTGACATTAAAACTTTATGATACTCTCTATACTCTTTGATAGATCTCTTCTCTTTTTTATTGATACCGTTTATTACTCCATATAGCAATGTAATAGCCAAAGCAAATACTATGACAGCTATAACCAATTCTATAAGTGTAAAAGCTTTTTTCATTCTCTAAAAACCCTAAAAAATGAAACCGAATACCCCTCTCTATTTCTAAAATTCTCTTTATATATGGAGAAAATTATCCCTTTACTGTTTTTGCTATTTTGCAAATCATCATCACTTTCATTTTCATCGAAAGTTTTTATTAACTTTGAGCTATACTCAATCTCATTTTTAAAAAATTTTTTATCGCTATCTTTTATCTTATAATTTTTTATATTATCATAAACATCAATACTTTTTTTATCTTTTTGAACTTTTAGATTGTTAGAAATTAAAGAAACCGTATCGCTTAAAAATTCCACATGATGCACATGTCGTATCAAAGTATTGTCACCGGATACTATCTTAAGAGCCGATGTAACAAGTAAAGATATGATCATAACGGCTATAAGTACCTCCATTAGTGTGAAAGCACCTCTGCTATTCATCCAATCCGATCCTAACCGCTTCGTCAAGTGATGTTTCACCTTTTGTTAATAACTCTTTTAGTTCGTCACTCAACAATATCAATCCACTCTTTTTCGCAAAATTCCTAATCTCATGATCATTCATAGTCTTTTTAAACAACTCTTTTAATTTATCATCTATGTCTAAAAATTCACCTATAACTTTTCTGCCGATATAGCCGGTGTAGTTGCACTCTCTACAACCTTTGGCTCGATAATAGATATGATCTTTAGGCAAACCATAAGAGTCCACATAGGTATGGGCTATCTCATCTTTCTCTTTACAGTGTGGGCAAAGCATTCTAACAAGTCTTTGGGAAAGAATTCCCAAAACCGACGAAGATATCAAAAAGGGTTCTATACCCATATCATGAAGTCTTGTTATGGTGGCTGTTGAGTTATTGGTGTGGAGTGTTGAGAGTACCAAGTGACCCGTAAGTGCGGCTCGTACGGCTATTTGTGCCGTCTCCTCATCTCTTATCTCGCCGATCATAATGATATCGGGATCTTGCCTGAGGATCGATCTTAAAGCGGTTGCAAATGTCAAACCCACCTTTTCATTGATTTGTATCTGATTTATATTGTCCGCTTTATATTCCACCGGATCTTCTACGGTTATAACATTTTGAGTCGGAGTGGCGATTTGTTGCAAAAAGGCATGTAAAGTGGTCGATTTCCCGCTTCCGGTAGGACCCGTTACAAGTATGATACCGTGGGAGTGGTTTAATAACTTTTTAAAATGTTTGGATATATTTTTGCTAAATCCAAGATCGTCTATGTGAGGTATATCCTCGCTCTGCATCAATATCCTCATAACTACCTTTTCACCATAGTAGGTAGGAAGTATGGAAACCCTGACATCAAGGGTTTTGCCCGATATCTTCACCTGTGTTCTTCCGTCTTGAGGTATCCTTTTTTCCGAAATGTCAAGGTTAGATATAACTTTTATACGACTTATGATAAGATTTACAATCCTTAAATCCAAATCAGCATTTTTTGTCAATACACCATCAATCCTAAATCTAACCTCACCTCTTTTTTCATGTGTTTCTATATGTATATCACTTGCTCTTTTTTTAATAGCTTGGTAAAAAAGCGAATTTACAAATTTGATAATAGGAGCAGACTCTTCGGAAGATAAAATATCGGAAGATGTTCTTAAAAACTCGGTCAAAGAAAACTCTTCATCAACCGTTTCTTCATCGCTCTCCTCTTGCATATGAGCTATCTCTTTATCGGCTTTAAGCTCCAAGAAACGGTTATATAGTCTCTCATAAGATTCTTTGTCAAGTACCTTAAAACCGTAATGTTTGTCTATTTTAGATAAAAATCCAAGAGATTGAGAAAGATACTCAATAGATCCAAAAGCATAAACTTCATCTTCTATTTTAGAAAAAAGAAGATAATTTTTTAAAGATTTTGGTATATCAACATTTTCTGGCTCAACAGGAGCAAGATTTATATCGTGATAAAGCTCTATTTTTAAGGAAGAATTCATAGTTATCTATCTCTAAAACCTGAAAAAAACGGATCTTCCGAAATATTTTCACCGGAAGGAGAGCTTTTTGTCGAAGTCTCTTTTTTAACTCTGCCCTCAATCTTTTTAAACATTTTTTTATTGTATTGTTCTTGCATCTGTCCATAAACTGCAAGAAAATGCTGAAGTTTGCCAAGACTTGAGCTTTTTTCGATAATATAGGGAGTTAAAATAATTGCTATACTCTTTTTTTCATTTGTATCGTATTTGTGTCTAAAAAGTCCTCCAAGAAGAGGTATATCTCCAAAAAGAGGAATTTTTTGTTTTTGTAGGGTTTCTCTTGTTTCTATAAGACCTCCTATAATGATGCTTTCTCCATTACTAACTATAACTTGAGTTTTAACCTCCTGTTTTGTCGTAGTAGGTCTATCGGCATTTGTATTTGTATCGCCCTGATCAACATTTTCCAAAATGGTATTGACTTGCAAAGCAACTTTATCTTTGCTTGCAACTCTTGGTTTAACTTTTAAAGTCAAACCTATATCTTCTCTTTGATAATTCGTCGTTGTTCCGCTTGAATTTGTCGTTTTTCCAACAAGAAAAGACTTATTTTTTCCTACATATATAGATGATGCAAGGTTGTTAACACATAAAACGGAGGGGTTGGAGATAGTTTTAGAAGCACCATTACTTTCTAAAAATGATATCGCTGCACCAAGAGCGAGATTGATAGATAGATTATTAGTATCCACTAAATCATCGAGCTTGATACCATCCGGTAAAACCAAAGCAGAAGATCCAAAATTGCTTGCAAATGTTAAGATGGAAGATGATGAGCCAGTTCCACCTCCCAAACCATACTTTATACCAACTTGTTTGGCTTTACTATCGCTTATCTCGATAATTTTTGCTTGAACATATACTTGATACTTCTCTTTATCAAGTTCTATTAAAGTCATCTTTATGGGTTCAATAACTTCGGGGTTTCCTATAAGTATGATAGCATTTATCTCCTTGCTGTAGGAGATGCTTGGCTTTTCGGAGTGATCTTTATATTTTCTTTTTGCTATAATCTGAGAAAGAGTTTGATATGCCGATTTTGCATCTATATTTTTTAGAGAGATGATTTTAGTCACCTCCTCCTCTTTAATCTTTTCTTTATCAAGTTTAACAAGCTCTTTTTTTAACTTCTGCACATTTTTTTTCAATCCTATTAAGATTAAACCGTTAAGCTCTTTGTTTTGCAATATTTGTATCCTATTGTAAGCAATAGTTTGATTAAATAGAGCCTTAGATATGGATCTTGCTTGAGTAAGCATATCGGAAAGTTTGGCATATTTTAACTCTAAAAATTCCACGACTTTTTCTCTATTTTTTTCAATTAGAGAGATTATCTTCTCTATTGTTTTTATATTTTTAGGATAATCACTTACAAGAAGAGTATTATTCTCTTTTATGGTTACAATTCTTCCTGTTTTTGACAAATACTGTCTTACCTTTATTGACAAAATCGAAACTTGAGAATTATTTACGGCTATCTGCTTTGTTATCATTTCTCCTCTACCAGAAATATAATCTTTGGGTTTATACACTTTTAAGTTATTTCTCGTTGCTTCTATCAGTCTGACAATCTTTAGAAAATTTCCATCTTTGACAACAGTATATCCTTTCGTTGAAAGCACATTTAAAAGTATCTCAAATATTTCGTCTTTATAGACGGGCGAGGAGGATATGAAACTAATTTTTCCTTTTATTTGGGTAGGTATCAAGATATTTTTCTTCTCTATCTTAGAAAAAAGCTCTATTAATTTTTTTATTTCAATATTTGATAAGGATATCTTTACCGGCTCTTTGTGTTGCATATTTTTTGCAGCAAAAACATCCGAACAAAACGGCAATACAACCATTATCGCTATCAATATCAATTTTTTAATATTAAAAAAGTTCATACTCAATTTCCTTTTCCTTATTGTTTCTGATAACGGTCAATCTCAACAGATACAACTCTCTTTTTTTGATTTTTTCATAATAGACAAAAGCATCTGCATAGCTTTTTAGAGGTCTATCATCTATTTTTACAATTTTATCATTTTTCTTTAGACCTATTTTTGAAAATATAGAACCTTTTTTTATCCATTTAATGATAAAACCGTCCCATTTGCCATTTTTTCTCGCATCATCGATCTTAATCTCTTTCCATATTTTATCAAAATTATTTGCATATTTGTAAACTTCCTCTTTTTTAAGTATGACCGAACCCTTCTCTTGTATAATGTTGACAATGTGAGTGTCATCAATATTCGTCTTTTTAAAAGCCAAAGTATAAAGTTTGCCATTTTTTTTCAAAATTACACTTTTGGGATATATCTTGATCAATTTATATCCGTTAAAAAACTCATTTTTGCCGACGATTTTATTTTCATTTTTCTTGTTTTTAAGTGCGATTATCGCAAAAGAGTTTTCTTTGCTTATAAACACTCCCTCCAAAATCATATCTTTTACCAAAAGAGTCGGTTTTTTTACAATCTTAGGCGAATTGGTCTTGACCTTATACGACATCCCAAATGCTCTTTTAATCTCGGTTTTTACATATTTTATCGATCTATTTGTCACACCCTCTTCAAAAACGGCACTCTTTGGCAATATAAAACCAAGATATAAAGATATGGCTTTGGCTATAAATATCATCCACAAAAGAAGATAAAAACAGTTCAATAAAAATCCGTTAAAAAGTTTTGACATATCTATATCCCGTTTTTACTTTTTTAAACTCTCTTAATGTCCTTGAAAATCTTCTTTTCATTATTTTTGAGGGCTCTAAATCTATCACTACCTTTCTATGAAGCACATCAATAAATCCGTGTGCATTACCCATATCTCCTTTTGCCTCAATCTCTATCTTATATCCGCACAAAGGAGACCAATATAGAGTGGCCTTTTCTATTTTACTCGGAAACATATCGGATAAAACTTCACTCAATTTTATATTTTTTATCTTCACTTTATTTATAAAAATAAGAGGAAAAACCTCTATCTTTTTAGATGTAGCTACATTCAATTTGTCGTATTTTAATGAATTGTCTTCCAGTAAAAATTCATATCCCTTGTCTTTATAACCTTTTGAATTTAAAGATATATAATATTTTTCAAGTTTTTGTTGGGTATAAAACCATATCTGTTTTTTGGGTAAAAAATATACAACAATCTCCAAAAAAAGTACAATGCACAATATAAAATACATAATTTTGGAAAAAAATCTTATCATTTTTCCACCTTTACAACAATATCAAGGTGAGAATTATCTGCTCTTTCAATATTTAAATTTGCTATTTTAAAGTTTTGATTTAGTATAAGTGATAAGATATATTTGGCATCAAAAGGTGTTACTTTGGAAAAAGATAATTGCAGAGTATTTGATTTTTCTCTTTTATCATAATTTATCTTTTTTGACCTCAAATTTCTTAACAATCTCTTTATATTTTTTTTATAAAATTTAGGATTTTCCCACATTTTCTTGTATGAGACTATCTCTTTGGCTATATTTTCATCCACTTTTATTTTTTTATTGAGTGTATCTCTCGTGTTTATCTCTTTTGATTTTAAAGTAGCAAAAAATATCCAAAAAGATAATAATATAGCCAATATCATTAGAGGATTGATATGCTTCATATGGATATCCTTATATCGGCCACAGAATTTTTAACCACAATTTTTTTAATCGTTATCAAATCGGAAAATTTTAATAAATAGTTCTTGAACTTTTTCGCCCTTAAGTTATTTAAAAGTTTTATCTTTATATTTGCCCTGTTTTTAGATATATTCAGCTTCGCTATATACTCTCCCTTTAAAAACGGAGCTTTAAATAGTATGTTTGCTAACTCTCTTATCTTCTCTTGCTCTAAATTTTTTTTCTTTAAAGATGACAGTATGGCTTGATTTTGAAAAGATGTTGGAGGAAGAGAGTATTTGGAAAATATTTTAGATCCGCTATTTTCTAAATTTTTATTTTCTCTCCAAACCTTTAAAGCTTCAGTAGCTTCTACGAATACTATCAAAAATAGAGGAATCATTATCTTTTTAACTATTTTTTCATCGACAATACTGGCATACTTTTTTAACACTACACCATCTTTGAATGATACTTTATCTTTTAGGGCATCACTCAAAGTGATACTATCTTTTTCTACAAAATCAGCTGGAATGCGAGAAATAACTCCGTCGATACCAACCAAGATATAACCATTTTTAAGATCTACTGCACTATCCTCCACAAAAACATTTTGTGCAAAATATATCTTATCGACATCCGATATATCAATACCATTTTTTTTTAAAGATTCGAGAATAACTTTATCATCATAAGCAAAGAGCCAAGACAGATCATTTTTTTTTATAACATAGTAGCTAAGATCATCGGTATTTGTAAACTCTTCAAATATGGAAGGGAGATACTCTTTAACTTGAAAATTAAATTTTACAGGTAGCTTTTTTTTGACAAACCAATAAAATGACGGAGTCAATACGATATCTATCTTGCCTTCGACAAAAGAGCCTTCGTTTACAATCCCCTCTTTATCCAGTAACAATACATTTTTTCTTTTACTTTTAGAGAGCCATTGAAACATCAAATACCTTTTTCGTCTTTATGTCGTAGTTGAATTCAGATATTTTATCATTTTTGTCCTTTGAGGATAATTTGACGGAAACTTTTACAACAGGAATAAAAGCAGAAAGATTATACTTTTTTATGCGATTTATCTCATTATCGGATATATCCAAATCGTCTATGCTATCAACTATTTTTTCTCCTCTGCACATATCTTTTCCCACATCATAGTTGCCATTTTTAATGAATATCATTTTCCACACTTCACAGCTCATATAATTTATATTTATCCCTTTACCGCTAAAACATATAAGCTTATTCCATGGAACACTTAAAATAGAGTAATCCTTGCTATTTTTGATATAGTATTCCAAAAGTTTGTCAAAATCATCTGTTGAGCCTATCCCTCCCCCATAAAATCGCGGCATATCTGTTTTTAATTGTGTCAAATCCGATTTTTTATCGGTTGCATCTTTTAAAATCTCCCAAAAATATTCTGCCGATACTACTTCGTAATTTCTAATATATGACAAAAAATCACTCTTTTGAGACTCATTCCAACTTTTTATCTCATTTATATTTATCCTATCATTAGCATGGGTTATATTGATATATACCGACATATCTCTTTCAAAATTCAAAGGGATAAACGAAACGGTACTTAGCATATCGTCATAATCTTGAGAGTCATTTATATCATTTAGCTCGGGTGATTTTTTTAAGATCTTTACTACATCTTCAGTTAGAAAATTAAGCTGAAGAACTCTTTTGAAATCTCCGCTTTCTCTTATGGTTTGATCTGTGATATCAAGAATTCTCGACACTATTAAAGTGATAGATATGATCAAAAAGATAGTAATAAGCAGAGCATAAGCACCTCTTGATCTCATGCTTACACTCCTATATTCATAGAAAATATCGGTAACAACATAGCCATAACGATAAAGCCTATAACTCCTCCGACAATAAGCATCATAACCGGCTCAAGAAGAGATAATAAGAGGGTTATTTTGTCATGATTTTCTTCAAAATAGAGTTGAGAAATATTTTGCATAACCTCCTGCACTTCACTGGTCTCTTCGCCGAGAGAGATAGCCTGTATAAAGCTCTCTTCGGGAGCATTTTTCATAGTCAAAAGAGCTTGAGAGAGTTTTTCCCCCTCAACAACTTGAGAAGAAGCCTCTAAAAAGGTCTCTTTGATGACTGCATTTTTCAAAATATTTGACGAAAGATTAATAACTTGCACTATAGGAATGCCTGATTTTAAAAGCAAAGATGCCATATAGGAAAATCTTGCAAGTTCCGTTTTTTCTATAAGATTGCCAAAAAAAGGGATTTTCAATATTAACGAATGGATAAAATATCTAAAAGGTTTACTATACTTCATAGCAAATATCCATAAAAACAATATCAAAACAGTAGAAATTAGGATAACAACATAGTAATTTTGCAAAATATTACCCGCTTTTATCACTATCCTTGTTGCCAATGGGAGTTGCTGATGCATTTGAGAAAATATGGAGGTGATTTTCGGAACAACAAAAGACAGCATAAAGCCCACCATGAAAAAGGAGACAACAAGTATGAAAAGAGGATATGCCATAGAGCTTTGAATTTGCTTATTGATTCTCTCTTGCTCCTTTAAAAATCTTGCAAGCTCATACAAAACTTCATCAATGATACCGTTTTTTTCAGAAACCCTGATAGATTGTTTATAAAATAGTGGCAAAGAGACTATCTTTTGCTCCTCAAGAGCTTGGTAAAATGTCTTTCCCTCATCCAAAAGAGAGTTTAAAGCGGATAAAAATAGGGACATTCTTTTATCTTTTTTGTATTGATTTGCCACTATTTTTATGGCATTGACTATGGTAATACCCGCTTTTAGATACATCGAAAGTTCTCTACTTAGAGAGGAGAGCTCTTTTGTACTAATTTTATATCTTTTTTTTAATGCAAATCTATTAAAAGCAAATCTGAAATCCTCTTTTATAGAGTTGTATATAACACCTTTTGAAGAAAGTCTTTTTTTTGCTTCCTCAAGCGATAAAGCTTCTATCTTATCTTTTATCTTTTTGCCGTTTTTATCTATGCCTTTATATACAAATATCATCTTATTAAATCTATCTTTAAATCTTCAAAATAGTTTTTAGCATCCTCTATAGAGGCAAATGTCACAACTTTATCAAAAAATGCCGGCATGTATAGAACGGTTGCATTTTTCTCCTCTATAAAAAGCTCGGATGAACTTAAATTGGGATACAAATCGTATCTTAAACAAACACTCTCATCCGATTTTTGCTTATCCAACTGCACAAAATCAGCTTTTCTTATATCTCCATTCGTGGCAAAAGTATATATCGCATCTATATCTTCGTACGATACGGGCAATTTTATATCCTTCGCAACAAGAGAAAGATTTTGATTATAAATATAGCATTTTTTACAGTGGTTTATGCAGACTAAACTAACTTTAGAGTGGTTCCAATATGGTAACAAAAGTGCTTTAAACGGAGACTCTTCAAAAAGAATCATCTCCTTCTTTTTAGCTTTTCCATGTGTTAAAACCAATGAATAGATGATGCCTATCAAAATTACGACAACCATCATCTCTATCAGAGTAAATGCTTTTTTGTCTTTTTTTATTTTTGACATTCACTATATTTTATATCGGCAGCTTCATCTTTACCACCCTCTTTGCCGTCCGAACCCAAAGAGATAATATCCGGAGTATTTGCATTTAGAACATATAAAAAATCGTGCCTCCAGGAATCTTTTGGAATTTTTCCCTCTTCAAAATAGCCCTTTTTGGGATAGTTGGAATACTTTTCGGGGTCGGGATTTTTTGCTAAAGCTTTTAGCCCCTCTTCGGTAGTAGGGTAACTTCCTTGATCTGCTTTGAACATATCAAGAGTTTGCATAATGCTTCTCATCTGAATACATACTAACTTTCTTTTAGCTTCTTCGCCTTTTCCTATGAGGTTTGGCATTACCAAAGAAGCCAAAAGACCCAAAATAATAATCACTATCATAAGCTCAAGCAGTGAAAAACCTTTTCTCATGCTTATTTATCCTTTTATACTTTAGTTTTTCTTGACATTCTTTTTCTAACTATCGGGTCAAGATATCTTTTTCTGATTCGGATATTTTTTGGAGTTATCTCTACTATCTCATCATCCTCGATCCACTCAAGTGCAGACTCAAGAGTTATATCTCTTGGGGGTACGAGTTTTATAGCTTCATCCGCCCCACTACTTCTAACATTGGTTAAGTTTTTACCTTTTATAGGGTTCACATCAAGGTCATTTGCTCTTGCATGTTCGCCTATCACCATACCCACATATACTTTGTCTTGTGGTTTTACAAAAAGAACACCTCTTTCTTGTAAATTAAAAAGAGAGTATCCGAGAGCTTGACCATTTTCCATAGAAACCAAAGCTCCATTCATTCTATGCTCAACCGTTCCGCCAAGAGGTCTAAACTCCAAGAAGGAGTGATTTAGTACACCCTCACCTTTTGTGTCGGTTAAAAATTGACTTCTAAAGCCTATAAGTCCACGGGCGGGTATCTCAAACTCTATCCTTGTTTGTCCATCTCCCGTAGGTGTCATGGAAATCATTTCAGCTCTTCTTTTTCCAAGTTTTTCTATCACTACTCCGGTAAACTCATCAGGTACATCTACTACCAAAAGTTCATACGGTTCCATTTTTACACCATTTTCTTCTTTTATGATAACTTCCGGTCTGCCAAGAGAAAATTCAAAACCCTCTCTTCTTAGATTTTCAGCTAAGATAGTTATTTGTAATTCTCCCCTACCTGAAACTTTAAAGCTACCTTCTCCGACATTTTCATACTTCATAGCTATATTTGTCTTCATTTCATTTTCGAGTCTTTCAGCTATCTTATTGGAAGTTACATATTTTCCTTCCGTTCCCGCCAAAGGAGAATCATTTACGGCAAAGATAACTGATATAGTTGGCTCTTCTATATGCATAGGATCAAGAGGCATAGGATTGGTTGGATCTACAAGACTATCCCCTATATCAAGTGCTTCAAATCCCGCAACAGCAACGATATCTCCACTGCTTGCTTCATCTATATCTATCCTCTCTAACCCAAGAAAACCTATAAGTTTACTAACTCTTCCGTTTATTCTCTCGCCACTACTTTTTGCAAGAAGGATATTTTGATTTTTTTTAATCGTTCCGTTAAAAATCCTTGCTATTCCTATCTTTCCAACAAAATTATCATAATCAAGTGTAAAAACTTGTATCTGAGTTGGATTATCGACACTACCTTTTGGAGCAGGAACTTCATTAATGATAGTTTCAAAAAGAGGCTCCAAATCTCTATTTTCATCTTCCATGTTGTGCTTTGCATATCCATCTCTTGCGGCTGCATAAATGATAGGAAACTCAAGTTGATCCTCAGTAGCATCCAAGGCTACAAACAGATCAAATATCTCATCTATAACTCTATCCGGATCAGCCGCATCTTTATCTATCTTATTTATAACAATAATAGGTTTTAAACCTAAAGATAAAGCTTTTTTTACGACAAATTTTGTTTGAGGCATAACACCTTCTTGTGCATCCACAAGAAGTAAAACACCATCAACCATCTTTAAAACCCTTTCAACTTCACCACCAAAATCCGCATGTCCGGGAGTGTCTATGATATTGATTTTATAATTTTTATGAATAATCGCCGTATTTTTTGAAAGTATAGTTATGCCTCTTTCTTTTTCTAAGTCATTGCTATCCATAACTCTTTCGTCAACTTTTTGATTTTCTCTAAATGTGTGTGATTGCTTTAGCAACTCATCAACAAGTGTAGTTTTGCCATGATCAACATGGGCAATAACTGCTATATTTCTAATCTCTTGCACTAATTTTTCCTTGTAATTGTTAATATATTTGGCATTATACCAAAATAAACTGAAAATTAAGATTTGACAAAAAGGAATGGTTTTTGCTTTTTAACTTGTGCAGTGTACAAAAGTATATTTGCATAATCAAAACAGAAGGATTAAGATGAACCCTTTATTGTTATTGGATAGCAGTAAAAATACAATCAAGGCTATGTCCAAAGATCAAAATATCAATATCTTAAATGAAGAAAAAAGTGATATTGATTTTAAAGATTTTTTATCCATTTTACTTGATTCAAATACTCAGACAGATAAAAATATTCTCTCTTTGAAATCAGATGACAAAAAAAATACTTTGGATATTGATATTTTAGATATTAAAAAATCTTCAAAAAATGCAAAGGATTTATCCTTGGATGAACTTTTAAATTTTGTAACTCTTTTGAAATCAAATGGTTTGCAAGGTAATTTTCCAACAGATAAAGAAAAAATAAACAATATATTAAATAGTGAACAAGCCATAAAAGATTTTAAAAATGTAAAGAGTATCAAAGATATTTTAAAGGTAGCAAAAAAATATGATATAAAAATTGAAAATTTTGAAATCTCACAAAAAGATGATGATTTAATTGACTTGCAAGATAAAAGCAAAAGTATTCCTATGCAAAAAACATCAACAAAAGAAAAAATAAATAAACAAATTCAAACAAAACTACAAAATAATATAGTCAGCAATTTGAATAAAACAGATAAAAAAATAATAACAAAAGATAGCAAATCTCTCAAATCAAGTCCTCTTGAACATTTGATACAAACAAAAAAAAGTGATCCTAAAGACCTTTCAAATAGTAAAAAAATTACTATTGAAAATGAAAAAATCCAAATAAAAAATAGCAATAAAAACAAACAGCAAGATGTGCAACTGTCCAAAAATAGTATAAACAAACAACAAGATATAAACAAGGTAAAAAACAAACACTCTGCAGTACAAACAAATCAAGAAATACCAATAGAAATTAATGAAAAAAATCAACAAAAAAGTATAAATATTCAACAAGTTAACATAAAAGCAAAAGATAAAAAAGATAAAAAAACAGGTAAATTCGACAGTAAAGAGAAAAAAATCACTATAGCAGATGAAACAAAAAATGTCTCAAAAACAGATAGTTCTGAAATTTTTAATAAATTAAAATCTTTCACAAAAGACAATAAAACGATACATAAAATGCAAACTGTTGAAAAAACAATACTTCACAAAACCCAATCTAAAACTGAGCATATTGTTACCGAAGATAATTCTTCATCAAATAAAGAGAACAATATTTTTACAAAAAATGATATATCAATTCAACATACTGCAAATACTCATCATGCAGAAAACAAAGTTATCTCTTCAAAGCAAACCATAAATCAATTTGCCAATGACTTGCAAGAACAGATAAAAAATTATAAGCCTCCTATTATGAAAGTTAAGATGACTCTCTCTCCAAAAGATTTGGGAGCAGTTGATGTCAGTATGATAAACAGGGGTAATTCTTTGCAAGTTACGATAAGCTCCAACACAAACACAATGGCGATTTTCACACAAAATCAGGCAGAATTTAAAAATTCTCTTGTCAATATGGGTTTTACAAATTTAAATATGAATTTTAACTCAAACGGCAATGGCTCAAATAAAAATTCTAATGATTCAAATAAAAATACAAAATCATACAAAGAACAAAGTGAACAAGAAAGCGAAAATACTGACTTTATAGACATCACAATTCCAAGATATATATAACAAAAAGGATAAATTATGGCGATAGATTATACTAATACAACTAACTTGACAAATAATGCCAACTTAAAAACTTCAACAAATTTGACAAAAGATTCTTCAACGGCAACAAATCCTAAAGCGATACTTGGTAAAGATGATTTTATGCACCTACTATTGACAGAATTACAGTACCAAGATCCTACCGATCCTATGGACAGTGCTAAAATTTTGACTCAAACATCCGAACTTGCAACACTTGAATCCGCAAGCAATACAAATAAAGCTCTTGAAAATTTGACAAAACAATTAGGCTCAAGTGCAAACTTGACTGCCGTATCAGCAATAGGAAAAATGGGAAGTCTCGGAAACAATACAATAACTCTATCTAAAGATAAATCCAATACATTTGAAATTTATTTTGCACATGATATTCAGACAGGAGAAGTAAATATCAAAGATAATAATGGAAATATCGTAAAAACTCTTGAACTACAACCACAAAAAGGAGGAGTTCTGTCTTTTAACTGGGACGGAACTGATAATTCAGGTAACAAAATGCCGGAAGGAAGTTACAGTATTGATGCAAATTACAGCGATGGTCAAACCGGAAATTTCACTACGGCTTATGGTGCTTATCCCATAGAATCAGTCAAGTTTGATAAAGGTGAAGCTCTTTTGAAAATGGGTAGCAACTATTATCCGCTTTCAAAAATACAAGAGATATATCAGTAGGAGATAAAGATGAATACATCTTTTTACAATGGTGTTATAGGTATCAAATCTCACCAAACAGGCATAGATATAGTTTCCAATAATATATCCAATATTGAAACAACCGGATATAAAAGTGTTGAGGCTGAATTTTCTACTCTATTTTCAAGTGCTTTAAATGATGGTTATAATGATGCTGTATGTAGCGATTTAGGATTGGGAAGTTCTATTACCTCAACTTCAACAAATCTATCTCAAGGTTCTTTATTGTCAACAGACAACAGTTTTGATATGGCAATAGAAGGAGAGGGTTGGTTTGGGGTACAAAATGGAAACAATACATGCTATACAAGAGATGGTTCTTTCAGTGTAAACAGCAATGGGGATTTGGTAAATTCAAGTGGTTACTATCTACTTGGTACCTCCGGAGACAATATCACTCCTACCACATTACCTCAAGAAAAGCTTGATCAATTTGGACAAATATATGAAAATGGTACAACAAAAAATGAAACTCCATATCAAATATCTCCAATAGACAGTGTAAACTTATCTTCTGTAGATTCGCAAACAAAAATCAATCTTCCCGATATTTTATATTTTCCACCTATACCGACTACAGAAATAGACTATAAAGCTAATTTGGATCCATCTGTGCAAATGGGAATTGATCCGGATACCGGAGAAGAAGTGGAAGTTCCAAATATCGAACATTTTACGACACCATTAATATCTCCCGAGGGGAATAGAAATACTCTTGATATGACATTTACTAAAATAATACCTCAACAACAAAGCGGAAGTACATGGGATGCAACGGTGCAAATTCTTGAAGATAGCGATATAGTATATGATGCAACTGCTACTTATGATTCTTCAAAATATAAAATTGATAAAGATGCACAAAAAGTTTACAAAATTGTTGATTCTAAAACGGGAACAGTTTCATTTAATGCTAATGGAGCACTCATAAACAATACAATTCCGCCTTTATCCAACGGAGGAACTACATTGAATTTAAACCTGGGGACACCTCTTGATCCGGATATTCAAAGTAGCGGATATGATGGATTGATGTCTTTAAAAAATAACAATTTTGCAAATAGTGTACAAGCTAATGGAAAAATGGAGGGATTTTTAAAAGGATATGGAGCAAATAAAAACGGGGAAATAGTAGCTGAATTTACAAATGGAGAATCGATACCCATAGCAAAAGTAGGAATTTATCATTTTCAAAATGATGAGGGGCTTAGTAGTGTTGGAAATTCTCTTTTTCAAGAAAGTTCAAATAGTGGAAAACCTATCTTTTATACAGATGAAAATGGCAACTATTTCAATAATTCAAAAATCGCCTCTTACAATCTTGAACAGAGTAATGTCTCTTTGTCTAATGCTCTAACAGAGCTTATAGTTTTACAAAAATCGTATGATGCAAATGCAAAAAGTATCACAACAAGTGATCAAATGATACAAAAAGCTATCAATATGAAAACATAAAGTGGAATATTTTTTGCTTGTATTACAAATAATAAACAATATAAAAGGATTTAAAAATGATGAGATCATTATGGGCCGGAGTATCCGGCTTAAATGCACATCAAGTGGCTATGGATGTAGAGGGAAACAATATAGCCAATGTAAATACTGCAGGTTTTAAATACAGCAGAGTAAATTTTTCTGATTTGTTAAATCAAACATCCAAAATAGCAACCGCACCTCAAGGAGAACTCGGAGGAAAAAATCCTATGCAAGTAGGTCTTGGAACTCAAGTTAGCTCTATCACTAAAATTTTTAAACAAGGCTCAATACAAACAACTGATAAAAATACTGACTTAGCTATACAGGGAGATGGATTTTTTGTGGTCAGTCCCGATGGTGGAAAAACATATAAATTTTCAAGAAATGGTGATTTTTCATTTGATGCAGATGGCAATTTTGTTGATAGTAATGGCTATATCGTGCAGGGATGGTTGAGAGATAAAGTGACAGGAGACATAGACTCTACTGCTCCTATAAAAAACATTACCATTCCACCCGGACTCACAACTCCGGCAAATGCATCCTCTTATGTCAATGTCAAAGCAAATCTAAACTCAGGAAATTTGATAGTAAACAAATCACCCATATATGCTTTAGATTCTAAAGCCGGATGGGTTGATAAAAATAATGACGATATTAAGACTGGCGATGAAGTTCATCTTGAAAATGATGAGGGAGATGACTATTTTGATAGTGATAAAAAATTAAGTGAGAGAGGCGAAGATTTTGGTGTTCTATTTAACTCTGTAGGTGAAGCATTTAATTTACAAGAAAATCAGGGAGTTTGGATAAGTTATGCAGATGCTAAAAATACTCAAACTATCACCAGCAATGGTAGTGGAAATATTGATTTAACTCTGAATGGTACTAGTATAACAGGAGATATAACAGCAAGTTCAACTGATGAAACAGCACAGAAAATAGCAACTCTAATAAATCAAAATACAACAAAAACCGGTGTTACAGCCAATGTAAACGGTTCTGATATTACACTTGTCAATAATAATAATGGCACAACAGCTAATCTTAAAAATATAGATTTAAAAGTAAACAGTAATGGTGGTAGCAATTTAAGCTCTAAAGAAGTATATACGGCATATCAATATCAATATGTAAAAAGTGGTGCTGCACCGATACAAGGTACTCCTGCCGTAGATACTACTGCAAAAATCAGAACATTTACTACTACTGAAGATTTAAGAGAAGCGATGCAACATGATGCCAGATTAAATGTAAATTATGACTCATCAGATGACGGTGGTGAAGCAAGTAGCTCAAATAAAAATGACGGTGTTAAGGTAACTGTAACAGATGGGGGCAAATATCAAATAGAAAATCCATCAGGAGATGCTTTTAATAATGATGATGGAGATGATACAGATGCAACTGATGGCTCTACTCCTCTTACAAACAATAACGATACTGCAGATGATGATTACGATATGAACTTGAAGATTACGGCTATCACAGATGAGACAAATAATATCGGTGCTAATGATAAATTTACTAATACAATAGCTGCCCTCCAAGGAAATTTGCCGACAGGACAAACTACTAGAATTTCACAAGAGATAACTGCGGCCACCCATGCTTCAAGTATAGATGTATTTGATTCACTTGGCTCAAAACATACTGTTAGATTTGAATTTAGAAAGATTGGCTATACCGATGATGGAGGCACCCAATGGAGTGTAATTATATCAGTTCCGGAACCTGGGGATATAAACGGTGGAGTAGCTCCAAAAAATATAGTTACAGGTAATATCAGCTTTAACTCTGATGGATCTTTGAGTACATATACTCCAACCAATTTAACATATACTGCAAACAATGGTTCAGCTCCAAATCAAAATATAAATTTACAATTTGGAACAACAGGTCAATTTAACGGTATGACAAGCTTTGATGCTCACTCAAATACTTCCGGTATAAGCCAAGATGGATATCCCGGAGGTGACTTAAACGGTATAAGAGTTGATGAAACGGGAACTCTGATAGGAAGTTTTACAAACGGAAGAAGCTTCGGTCTTGCTCAAGTTTCAATGGCAAGTTTTACAAATAATATAGGACTTGAAAGTGACGGAGGAGGAGTGTATATCCAAACTTCAAACTCAGGAAATCCTATAATCGGACAGGCGGCAACAGGAAAAAGAGGTTTTATACAAGCTAGTTCACTTGAAATGAGCAATGTTGATCTTAGTAGAAGTTTAACTCAACTCATTATTATACAAAGAGGTTTTCAAGCCAACTCTAAAACCATAACCACATCGGATCAAATGTTAAATACTTTACTACAACTTAAACAGTAGATAGTAAAATCAAAAGCTATCGGCAAGTATAATACTTGCCGATAATAATTTACTATACCGAACCCTGATCGATCATAGAATCAGCAACTTTTTTAAATCCGGCTATATTAGCACCTACTAAAAGATCGCCATCACATCCATACTCTTTTGCAGTTTCATATGAAATATTAAATATATTTTTCATAATACTATGGAGCTTAGCATCAACTTCAGCAAAACTCCAGTTTGACATACTTGCATTTTGACTCATCTCAAGCTGACTTGTCGCCACACCTCCGGCATTTGCCGCTTTTGCCGGTCCAAATAATACTTTGTGAGCTTTTAAATATTCGATTGCTTCAGGAGTTGAAGGCATATTTGCACCTTCATTTACAAGTTTGCATCCATTTTTAACCAAAGCTTTTGCATCTGTTAAAGTAAGCTCATTTTGAGTAGCACTCGGAAATGCACAATCGCAAGGTATATGCCAACAGACATGTCCATCTTTTGGATATTTTGATAGAGGAATATACTCTGCATCTGGGCAAAGTTTCACATATTCCGTCAATCTTTTTCTTCCTATCTCTTTTACAGCTTTCAAAGCTTCAAGATCAATGCCGCTTTTATGATAGATAGTGCCTTGGCTATCGCTACAAGTAACAGGTAAGGCATCAAGATCAAGAAGCTTTTGAATTGTATAAGTTGCCACATTACCTGATCCGGAAACTGCACAAGTTTTTCCTTTTAAAGAGTCTCCATATTTATTTAAAATATGCTCGGCAAAATATACTGAACCAAATCCGGTAGCTTCCGTTCTACCAAGAGATCCGCCCCAATTCAAACCTTTTCCGGTTAGAATACCTTCAAAAGTTCCGGTAAGTTTTTTATATTGCCCAAACATAAACCCAAGCTCTCTTCCACCTACACCGATATCACCCGCAGGAACATCTCTTCTCTCGCCTATGTATCTTGAGAGTTCTACCATAAAAGATTGGCAAAATCTCATTATTTCATTTTCACTTTTTCCTTTGGGATCGAAGTTGCTACCGCCTTTTCCACCTCCGATATTAAGTCCCGTTAATGAATTTTTAAATATTTGCTCAAACCCTAAAAATTTGATAATACCGAGATTTACCGACGGGTGAAATCTAAGCCCGCCTTTATATGGTCCTATGGCAGAGTTAAACTGAACTCTATATCCGAGATTTGTTTGGATTATACCATTGTCATCAACCCAACTTACTCTAAAGATAATGGTTCTCTCCGGTACAACGATTCTCTCCAATATATTATACTCATCGTACTTAGTTTCTCTTTCGAGTAACGGTTTCAATGAGTGTAAAACTTCTTCTGCCGCTTGATAAAACTCCACTTGTCCTGGACTACTTTTAGCTGTTTGCTTTAATACCTTGTCGATATACTTTAAAACGGACACTTCATCTCCTTATAAAAAAATATTATTATAACTATATCACTTCAAGCTGATAGTTTTATTAAATTTAACTACAAGCTATCCGCTTTTAAAATTTTAGTAGAGTAAAAAAAGAGGATTAGAGGACATTGAGTCCTCTAAAAAATTTATTTTAAAAATTTATCTTCAAGCTCTTTTTTGTAAGCTTCAAGATCAAAATTTTCGATAGTGGCAACACCATCCTCGATCGCCGCTTTCGCAACTGCATATGATTCAAATACCGCTATTCTCTTATCAAAAGGGGATGGAATGATATAGTTTTTACCATACTCCATATCATCTCTGTCGGGATATGCCGCTTTTACATAATCAGGCACAGGCTCTTTTGCAAGTGCCGCCAAAGCTTTTGCCGCCGCCATTTTCATATTTTCGGTTATCTTTGTAGCTCTTACATCAAGAGCCCCTCTAAAGATAAATGGAAATCCAAGAACATTATTGATTTGATTTGGAAAGTCGCTTCTGCCTGTTCCCACATAAGCATCATCTCTTACTTCATGCACTTCATTTGGTAGTATCTCCGGAGTAGGATTTGCACAAGCATATATGATAGGATCTTTTGCCATGCTTCTTACCATATCTTGTGTTATTAGTCCGGGAGCAGAAAGTCCAAGCACCATATCGGCACCCTTTATAGCATCTTCAAGAGTTCTATCGTCGGTCTCTATGGCAAACTCCTCCTTATACTTATTGAGCCCGTCTCTTCCTTTATATATGACACCTTTGCTATCAAGCATTAATATATGCTCAACTCCAAGAAGTTTATACATCTTTGCACAGGCTATACCTGCCGCACCCGCACCTATAACTACAAGTTTAAGATCTTCCGCTTTTTTGCCACTAATTTCAAGAACATTTATAAGTCCTGCAGTCGAAATGATAGCGGTTCCGTGCTGATCGTCATGAAAAACCGGTACTTTGCATATCTCTTTTAATTTCTCCTCTATCTCAAAACATTTAGGAGCTTTTATATCCTCAAGATTGATACCTCCGAAACTATCGGCGATAGCCGCCGTCACTTTTATGATCTCATCGGTATCTTTTGTGTTTAACTCTATATCCACCGCATCAACATCGGCAAACTTTTTAAACAATACCCCTTTTCCTTCCATTACCGGCTTTCCTGCAAGATGACCTATATCTCCAAGTCCCAAAACCGCTGTACCGTCGCTTACTACCGCAACAAGATTGCCTTTATTGGTATATTTGTATGCCAAAGATACATCTTTTTCTATCTCTTTGCAAGGTATGGCGACTCCCGGGGTATATGCCATAGAAAGTTCTTCTGCCGTGTCACAAGGTTTTTTTAACAAAGTTCCTGTTTTTCCGCCTATATGATAATCCAAACACTGCTGTTCCCATTCTGTTTTACTCATTGTTTACCTCCATAAAATTTATTAGATTTTTTATTCTTGTTATCAATTCATCTTTTCCGACTACCGCCATAATATCGTAGATAGAGGGACTTACTGCGGTTCCTACGATAGAAATCCTAATGATTTGTGCGATATTTTTAAGTTTCAAACTGTTTTTTTCCATAAAATCTTTTAAAGCCTCTTCAAATTCCAAAGGGGTTCTTAACTTCCCCTTATACTCTTGCAAATAAATCAAAAATTTTTCGGCTATCTCTTTTGCATCGTTTTTGAGAAATTTCTTAACAGCTTTTTCATCATAGTTTTTTGGTCTATCAAGTATGTTTTTTGTCTTTTGAGCCATCTCTTTTAGAGTTTTCGCTCTCTCTCTTAAAGAGTCTATCAGTATCTCTTTTTTATCAATACTGCTTAAATCCACATCAAAATATTTTAACTCTTTAATAACTCTTTCATAACTTGCCTCTTTGATATAGTAAGAGTTAAGCCACAAAAGCTTTTCGGCATTATAAGCGGAGGCGGATTTGTTTATATCTTTCGGATCAAAAAGCTCTATCATCTCTTGTAAAGAAAATATCTCTTGATCACCATGGCTCCAGCCGAGCCTTACCAAAAAATTAAGTAAAGCTTCAGGTAAATAGCCCTCTTTTTTATACTCCATCACATCCATAGCCCCATCTCTTTTGGAGAGTTTCTTCCCGCTTGGATTTAGTATCATGGGGATATGATAAAATCTCGGTATATCAAAACCGAGAGCTTTATATATAACTATCTGCTTCGGAGTATTAGATAGGTGATCGTCTCCTCTTATAATATCCGTAACACTCATATCGTGATCGTCTATCGCAACTACAAAGTTGTAAGTGGGAGTTCCGTCACTTCTTGCTATGATAAAATCATCCATAACATCATCAGTATTGACAGATATCTCTCCTTTTATACCGTCATCAAAAGTAATAGTTTCGTTTGTGGGAGCCTTTATCCTGACAACCGGCTTGACCCCTTCGGGAGGAGTTCCCTTAAAATCTCTATATCTACCGTCATATCTCGGTCTTTGCTTGGCTTTCATTTGAGACTCTCTAAGCTTGTCAAGCTCCTCTTTTGTCATATAGCAGTAGTAAGCCTTATCCTCGTCAAGAAGTTTTTGTATATAACTTTTATAGATATCAAATCTCTTTGACTGGTATGTTATCTCACCGTCATGTTCCAATCCGACCCACTCAAAAGCCTCTTCGATAGCCTTTGCGGCTTCGATAGAATTTCTTTTTAAGTCGGTATCTTCGATGCGAAGTAAAAATTTTCCTCCGTTTTTTCTTGCCCAAAGATAGCTATAAAGTGCCGTTCTAAGTCCTCCGATATGAAGATAACCCGTAGGTGAAGGAGCAAATCTAGTGATAACCATAAAATACCTTTTTTTGAAATCTTTCAGTGATTTTAGCAGAGTTTTGCAAAATTTATGATAAAATTTGTACTAATTTTTAAAAAGGAATATGCTGTGATTAAAAAAAGTGTTAAAATTCTGTTGTTTCTACTTATTGTAAGTAGCTTTTCGTATGCTGGGTTGGTTGATGGTATTTCTATAATAGTCAACGACTCGCCTATTACTCTTTTTGAGATAAGAAATTTATCCCAAAAGTTAAATGTATCTCCTCAAAAAGCAACACAAATACTAATAGAAGAAAAGCTTAAAGAGAATCTTGTAAAAAAATATGGAATCAGGGCAGACAGTCTTGATATAGAAGATGAAATGGAAAAAATTAGCTCGAGAGCCGGCATGTCTATTATGGATTTTCAAAATTATCTTGAACAACAAGGTGTCGACATAGATGAATATAAAAAAGATTTGGCTCAAAAAATTAAACAACAAAAATTATATAAAAAAATAGCTTCAACAAGAATAAAAAAAGCAACACAAAGTGAAATGAAAAATTTTTATAAAAACAATATAAATCTCTATTCTATTCCTCAAATGATAGATGCTATCCAATATATTTCGGACAATAGAAATGCTTTAAAAAAAATGATTAAAAATCCTATGCTAAATATAGAGGGTATATCCAAAAAAGAGACTATTTTAAAAAGTCAAAGTATCAATCCAAAATTGCTATACATCCTAAGACAAACAAAAGAAGGTTCATTTACACCTATCTTAACATTAAAAAAAAGCTTTTCAACTTTTTATATAAAAAGAAAAATAAATGTCAAAACTATACCGTTTGACAAAGTAAAAAATGATATTTTTGCCAGAATGATGGACAAAAGAGAGAAAGATATTATCAAATCTTACTTTGATAAACTGATATCCGAAGCTCAGATTAGAATCATTAGAGAGCCAAAGTAGTGTAAATTAATTGCTAAAGAACTCATCCTCGGTTTCATTAATATCAAAAGTAGTTTCGATGCTTTTATTGGTATCCATTTGAGTTACTACTACTTTCCATCTACCGGGAACTCTTCCCGGTAAAAATCTATAATCATATGCTGATCCATAGTATGGGGGGATCAATATATATCTTATTCTATCATCTTTTGGTGTTTTAGGAGAAATCCAGTTGAATTTTAATTTTATATTTTGTGAACCGTCAGATCTATCGGCAAAATATGTACATGTTACAGTATTGTCTTTTTGCTCACATTTTAAACTATTTGCATACAAACAAAACGACATTATAGATACAAAAATCAATCCTCTTTTCAATATATTATCCTAAATAGTTGGTATCAAAATCATTTCTTACAAAATCGACATTTTTCATCATTTTTTTATGAAATGCAATTGTTGTTTTTATGCCTTCCACCTTAAATTCATTCAAAGATTCTTTCATTTTAGC
Organism: Campylobacterales bacterium; assembly: GCA_027065125.1. Lineage (GTDB taxonomy): Bacteria > Campylobacterota > Campylobacteria > Campylobacterales > JALSKU01 > JALSKU01. The sequence continues at coordinate 26,407 of JAMOOV010000056.1, forward strand.
TATAGCTCTTTGTCTATCTTCTCCCCAAATGATAAGCTTTCCTATCATCGAATCATAATGTGGAGAAACAACATAATTGCAGTATGCATGAGAATCAATCCTCACATTTCTTCCGCCCGGAGTTATCCATTTTGTTATTTTTCCCGGACTTGGGATGAACTTTTCAGGATCTTCGGCAGTAATTCTACACTCTATTGCATGCCCCTTTAACTCTATGTCGCTTTGAGGAGGGAGTTTTTCACCTTCGGCAACTCTTATCATAAGCTCTATGATATCAACACCGCTTACCATTTCGCTAACAGTATGCTCCACTTGAAGTCTTGTATTCATCTCCATAAAGTAGAAATTTTTATCACTATCTACCAAAAATTCAAAAGTTCCTGCATTTTCATAGCCTATGGCTTTTGTTGCTTTTACTGCTGTTTTTAACAATTTTTCTCTTGTCTTATCATCAAGTATAGTAGCGGGAGACTCCTCTATAAGCTTTTGATGTCTTCTTTGTAAAGAGCAATCTCTTTCTCCCAAATGAATAGCATTTCCATGCTTATCCGCTATAACTTGCACCTCTATATGTCTTGGATTTTTGATATACTTTTCCATATATAAAGTTCCATCTCCAAAGGCATTAACCGCTTCACTACCGGCAGATAAAAAAGCATTTTCTATATATTTTTCACTTTCTACGATTCTCATACCTCTTCCACCGCCTCCCGCACTAGCTTTTACGATAACGGGATAGCCTATCTTGGATGCTAACTCTTTGGCTTGTTCTACATCCTTAATAGCTCCTTCGCTTCCAAGGATAACCGGAACTCCGGCTTTTTTCATAACCTCTTTAGCTTTGGACTTATCACTCATAGTAGCCATAAGCTCAACCGACGGTCCTATAAATGTTACATTGTGATATTTACAAATCTCTACAAAATTTTGATTTTCACTAAGAAAACCGTAACCGGGAAAAACAGCATCACAACCGCTAATCTCAACAGCCGCCATAATTGAGGGAATATTTAGATAGCTTTCGTTGGATTTTACTCCTCCTATACAAATAGCAAGGTCGGCAAATTTCAAATATTCAGCATCCTTGTCAGCCGTTGAATACACAACAACTGCTGTTTTTCCCATCTCTTTTATGGTTCTTATTGCTCTTAGAGCAATTTCTCCTCTATTTGCTACAAGAATTTTTTTTATCTTCTTCATGTATTTCACTTTCTATATTTTCTCAACACGAAAAATAGGCTGATCAAATTCTACAGGTTCACCGTCGCTTACTAAAATCTCCAAAATTTTACAGTTAAATTCAGACTCTATCTCATTCATTATTTTCATAGCTTCTATGATAGCTACCGTATCACCCTTTTTCACACTATCGCCAACTTGCACAAAAGGTGCGGCTCCCGGACTTGGAGCTTGATAAAAAGTTCCTACCATCGGCGACTTGATATAAAGAGAGTCGCTTTTGTTTTGCTGACTTGGTTCGCTAACCGAAATATCTGCTATTTTGCTTTCCGGCTGATTTTGAATCACCTCTTTTGCTTGTTGTACTTGAGCTACATTTTGAACCTCTATACCCTTTTGAAAAGTGATCTCAAAATCTCCATCTTTTAACTTCAATTTTCCAAGACTACTTTTATCAAAACTTCTCATCAACTCTTTTATATCTTTTAAATCCATTATTTTTTCTCCTTAAATTCCCCATAGGAATAGTTTGGATATAATAACATAAATTTAATTTGTATATTTTTAAAAGGATGTAAATGGGACTTAAATCAGACAATTGGATAAGAGAAAAATCTCTAAAAGAGAAAATGATAGAGCCTTTTTGCGAAGAGCAGGTAGGTAAAAATGTTGTTAGCTACGGAGTTAGCAGCTACGGATACGATATAAGAGTAGGGGAAGAGTTTAAAATCTTTACAAATGTCAGCTCCACGGTAGTTGATCCTAAAAATTTTGATGATAAAAATGTAGTTGATTTTAAAGGTGAAGTTTGCATAGTTCCGCCCAACTCTTTCGCACTAGCAAGAACGATAGAATACTTTAAGATACCCGACAATGTACTTGCCATATGTCTTGGAAAAAGCACTTATGCAAGATGCGGTATCATTGTCAATGTAACTCCGTTTGAACCGGGATTTGAAGGACATATAACCATAGAGATAAGCAATACCACTCCACTTCCTGCCAAAATATATGCTAATGAAGGTATAGCACAAGTTCTCTTTTTTGAAGGAGATGAGCAGTGTAAAACCACATATAGAGACAAAAACGGCAAATATCAAAAACAAAAAGGTATAACTTTGCCAAGGATTTTAAAATAGCAAAATTTTCTATCTTTTTGGTATCTCTTTTTTTTATTTGCGGATGTAGCATCAAATATCAAGATATTGCACCCGAAAAAAACTCTCCAAGAGTTCAACTCTTGGAAAAAGAGATACTATCTCTTTCGAAAAATATTGACAAAATTGAAGCAGAAGATTTAGCGATATTTAGTATAAGTTATAGCAAAAAATTGGCAAATGATTATCATATCACTCTATCTCCTCTTTTTCAAAACTTCCTTATAAATATAGGCCTAAGAAAAAAGGGATACTGCTACAACTATGCGAATGATCTTTTAAAAGCTCTTTTAAAAAGAGGTTATAAAAGTTTTGATTTTTATAGAGTTATTTACAAAAAAGGGACTATGTTTGAACATAATGCCATACTAATAAGAGCAAAAAATTCAAAAGTTTCCGGAGTTATACTTGACGGCTGGAGAAATGCCGGAAAATTATATTTCTCAAAAATAGAGAATGACAAAGAGTATAAATGGAAAATATTTTATAAAGCTTATCCCAAATTTTGCAATAGATAATTTTACTCTATTGTTTCGCCCATTTTTTCAACTCTTCTGAAAATTGGGGAGTGTCTAAGATATCTATATGTGTCGTATCTTTGAAGATAACCACATTTGATAAATTTTTTATATGAGATATTAGGTTGCTTGTTCTTTTGTTGGAAACAGTAATATCCTTATCTACCATAAAAACAGTAATAGGAATTTTTATATCTTTTATAAAATATAGCGAATTAAACTTGTGTTTGATAAGCAAAGATATAGGAAAGTATGGATACTTTTCTTTGGCTACAGCCTCTATAGAATCATAAGGTGTTATAAGCAAAAGCTTTTTAAGCTTTCTTTTATGTGATAGATAAACAGCTACTCCGCTACCAAGACTTCGACCTATTACATAAACTTCCTTCTCTTTTGCATAAACATCATATATCTTTAAGGCATCTTTAAATATATCTTTTTGAGTAGGAGTACCGCTACTTAATGCATTGCCTCTATAGTTAAATGCTACTATATCAAAGCCATTCAAATCTTTACAATATTGTATAAAATCGGTGGCATCGTCACTATTTCCACCAAAATATATGATAAGCTTTGAGGAGTTACTCTCTTTATAAACACCATCAAGCAAAACTTCTTCGCTTTCAAGCTTAATCTCTTTACAATCACCACAGATGGTTAAAACTTGGGGTTTTTGTTTTTTTACTATTGAGAAGTTAAATATCTTACTATCTTGAGTAAAATATAGATAAAATACCGCTCCTACATATAGGCACACTATTAGGAGCAGTAACTTTATCATTTACAGTTTTATCACTCGTGCCGTATCGCCTTTTTTTAAATCCCCCTCATCCACTTCTATCCACAAAATGGAAGGATGCGATAAAAGATTTGTCAGTATTGCACTTGTTCCTTTCTTTTTACCTGCCAAATCCACGGTATAGCCGTCTTTGTCGTATTTTAGATTGACTGCTGTAAATTCACTCTTTTTCGATCTCTTTTTATAATCTTCCGCCATTTTTGCATAAACTATATCATATGCATCATCAAGCCCCAACATTCTTTTTATAAGAGGTACTATATAAAGTATCGTAGTTATCGCAGAACTATATGGAAATCCCGGAAGTGCAAATATATATTTTTTGCCGACTTTTACCACTCTTATATGCATACCGGGTTTTATGACAACTCCGCTTATCAAAACTTCAGCCTCTATGGAATTTACCGCATCTTTGACAAAGTCATAATCCCCCACACTCACTCCACCGGTCGTTATAACTATATCGCTAAACTCCAAAGCACTCAAGATGGAGTTTTTTATGGATTTAAGCTCATCTCCGACTACACCCATATTGTGAGTTTTTGCCCCTGCTTTTTTAACGATAGCCTCTATAGTGTAGTGATTGGTGCTTCGTATTTGAGATATATTGCTCTGCTCTTCTCCAAGCTCAAGTATCTCGCTACCTGTAGCCAAAACAGAAACGACAGGCTCTCTTTTAACCGGTATCTTTATCATATTGAGTCCTGCCATCACTCCTATCTCGCCAAAGTCTATCACAGTTCCTTTTTTGATAAGCACTTCACCCTTTTTGTAGTTTTCTCCGACGGGTCTTACACTGTAGCCCTTTGGAACTTTCTCTTTTATGATGATATAATCCCCCTCAACCTCAACATTTTCTATAGGTATAAGAGTGTCTGCTCCTTTACTCATAAGAGAACCGGTAAAAGTTTTTATACAAGTACCGTCTATTACTTCAACGGTATTTGCCGTACCTGCCGGAAGTTTATCTATGATCTTGATTTTGCCGCCGTCTTGATCCTTGTATTTGATAGCATATCCGTCCATGCCGGATGTTTCATACTTGGGAGAATTCTCTTTGGCAACTACATCTTTAGATAAAACTCTACCTAAACTTTCACTTAAGAACAGTTGTTCTTCCGAAACTTCCTCGTTAAAAGCATTTTTTAAAATCTCAATCGATTCTTTAAAACCAATAAATCTTTTCACTATTTTTCCCCTTTATATAATAATCCGCTACCCTCTATAAGATAGCTTCTATCCTTTGCATATACTCTTTGCCCATCTACTAAATCATACTTCCATATAGGAGCATTCGCCTTAAAATCCTCTACAAATTCTCCTATCATCCTAAGTGAAACTTTTCTTTGAGGAGACAGTACGGCAGAGATATATGAAGTCTTATGATTTAGCACATCTCCTTTTGCATGAGCCATCAAAAGATATGCACCCTCTTTTTTAGCCTTTTTTTGCCAAGAGTCAAACCACTCCTTTAAAATCGGCTCATATATATCAAAACTAAGCCCATCTATACCGTTCTCATCTCTAACTATTCCTACAAAATTTATAAAAGCTCCATAGTTTTTATCTTTAAAATGATTATACCATCTTGAAAGTATCTCTTCTACATCCAATGCTCCGTCAAATATCTCAAGCATCTTTTTTCTCCCTCACAATTATCCGCCGCAAACAGGTGGCAGAAGTGAAACTTTATCCTCTTTTGAAAGAGGAGTGTCCAAATCCTTCACTATCTTGTCGTTAACCGATACGGCACAAATCTTCAGCCACTTTTGCAACTCTTCGTCATCTTTAAAATACTCTTTTAATTCTCTCAAATTGCCGATATCAACTTGCAAAGATTTTCTTGCTATCGGTCCGAGAAATTCAATTATCGCCATAATAAACCTTTTTTATTTTTATTATACCATTTTAGCTTTTTTTAGAAAAATCTTTACTGATTTTTTCTCTTTTTTACCTATCTTGTAACCAATTTTTTTTAAATACTTATCCACCATACAAAGAGGCAAATCAAGTCTTTGACTCTCTCTTTTTTTGATATAGTAGGGTATCTTTATCTTATGACTTAAAAAGCTTTTTACCACTTTTTTATAAAATACTCTTTTGGAATTTACACAAAAAAGAGCAAAAACAAACGGCAAAGAGGTTCTATCTTTCCACTCTTTTGCCAAATCTATACACTCCCTATCCCCTTTAACATACATTTGCAAAGCTTTATTGCCTATGACAACTTCGCCACTTAACCCAAGTATCTCTTTTAGTATATTAGAACTTTTAGACTCAATATCCCTCTTATCTTCTCCCTTGCATACAAATACACTCAAAACTTCTCCGTCTGCGACAATACCAGCATCAAGACACTTCCTGCCTCCACTTTTTATGCTGGATATAAAAGCCGCACTAACCTTTCTTTTTAAAAATAGATCGGTAATGATGGACGGATGAGACTTTTTAACCGCTCTTTTTAAATATGTGTGATTTGATTTTTTGATAAAAAATTCAAAAGGCAAAAGATTTAAATACTCTATCTTTCCAAAAACCATACTACATAACCTTTACGACAAGTTGAGCCAACAAAATGGCAAAAACAAGAGCCAAAGGATAGACTGCTGCATAAGAGATAGACGGATAGTCGGATTTTGTCATGTTGTTAGCCATCGTCAAGGAGGGTGTCGAAGTCAACGAACCGCTCAAAAGACCCAATATTTTTAAAAAATTCATCTTTAACACAAATCTGCAAAAAAGAGTCATCGTCAAAAGTGAAAAAACCAATCCAAAAAGTGCTATATAGATAGGCATAAAACCATTATCTCTTATAGCTTGGAGTAGATATTTACCTGCATTTGTACCAATAGCAGCTATAAATATCAACTGTCCCAAAGTTTTCATAAGAGTTGTAGAATGAGGAGACATTTGCCACACTACAGGACCAATTCTGCCGACTCTGCCGAGTATCAAAGCCGTTATCAATATACCCCCTACAAAACTTAACTTTATATCTCCTACAACCGGAAAATGAAAAGGAATACTTCCAATCAATATACCAAAAACTATACCAAGAGATATAGGTAAAAAATCCGCAGCAGGGTATTTTTGCAAACTATTTCCCACTATCTCAATAATTTTCTGGGCATATTTTCTCGGAGCTATTACATATAGCTTATCCCCAAGCATTAAGGTCATATTTGGATATGGGTGTATATCTATACCACTTCTTCTTACTTTTGTCACAACAGCCCCAAGAGATCTCAACTCTTTTATATCAGCTATCTTTTTCCCAATAATTTTTTTTGATGTTACCAAAAGTCTATAGACTTTCATATCGTCATGAAAAGAGAATTTGCTTGTTACTTCTTCTCCTACTATGATACCTACATGTTCAAGATTTTCCTCTTCTCCCGAAACTCTAATAACATCTCCATAATGCAAAGTGGTATCTTTGTCTATTTCCTGATGTTTTACTGATTCTACTCTTTGTATAATGGTATCTGTCATCTTTTCAAGTTTTGATTTTTTTATACTCTCTTTTTTAAAGTTTTGATTTGTTATTTTAAAATTTTTTACCACCACTTCAGGATGTTTGCTTCTCTCTGTCTTTTCATAATCCTCTATCTCTTTTTCAATATCTACTCTAAAAATCACGGGTAAAAATCTTATAAATAAAACAGTAGTAACGATACCGAACGGATATATCATACCGAAAAGAACGGACATGGAAGGTTTATCTTTTATCTCAAGGGCGGCAGCCAAAGAAGGCACACTGGACAAAGCACCTGTAAAGATACCGTCTATCGCCGTTGAGGAGAGGGAAAAATACTTGGCTATCGCAGTTATAACAAATAGTATCATCAACAAAAGCACCGTAGCAAGTATATTGAACTTTATACCTTCGGTTTTTATAGTTTCAAAAAAACCGGGACCCGACTGCAATCCTACTGCATAGATAAATATAGCAAGACCGAAAAATTTAAACTCCTCGGAAACCACAAGTCCATAGTGTCCGGCAATCAAAGCAACTATCAACATGGCGGATATATCCAATGAAAAGCCCTTGACTTTTAAATTTCCTACTATATACCCAATGGAGATGATGAAAAAAAGATAAAAAATATCACTATGTATCATAAGACCGCACTTTTTATAAATTTTTGCAATTATACTATAAATAATACAATATATGATAAAATTTTACAATAAATAAAAGAAAGGAAATCTTGATGCAAATAGATAGAGAAAAAGCTTTTGAATTATTAAAGGAGTATAACGACAACGATTCTCTTGTAAAGCATGGCTTGGCAGTAGAAAGCACTATGAGACACTTTGCCAAAAAGTTTGGAGAGGATGAAGAATTATGGGGAGTTGTCGGACTTTTACATGATCTTGACTATGGCAAATATCCTGACGAACATTGCCATAAAGCAAAAGAGATACTTGAAGAGAGAGGCTATGATGATGTCATTATAAGAGCTATGATGAGTCATGCTTACGGTATTTGTACCGATGTGGAGCCGTTAAGCCTTATGGAAAAAACTCTTTATGCTATTGATGAATTAACAGGCTTGATAACAGCTTGTGTATATGTGAGACCGTCAAAAAGCATACTTGATTTAACTCCAAAATCCGTAAAGAAAAAATGGAAACAAAAATCCTTTGCGGCAGGAGTTGATAGAGAAACTATCCAAAAAGGTGCCGATATGATTGGTATGGAACTTGGAGAACTTATAAGTGAAGTTATAGAAGGAATGAAAAAAGATGCTGAAAATTTAGGCTTAAAAGGTAACTTGCAATGAAGATACTCGTTACAGGAACAGCAGGTTTTATAGGTAGCCATTTGGCATTAAAACTTCTTGAAAGAGGTGACGAGATAGTAGGGATTGACAATATAAACGACTACTACGACCAAAGAGTAAAGTATGGGAGGCTCCAAAAAACGGGTATTATAGAAAATGTTGAAGATGGAGAGAATATCCATCAAAACAGCCTTATAACTTCAAAAACTATGCCAAATTATAAATTCATCAAGGCAAATCTTGAAGACAGGGAAATTTTAGAAAAACTTTTTAAAGAGGAGAAGTTTGACAAAGTTTGCAATCTTGCCGCACAAGCGGGAGTTAGATACTCATTAACAAATCCTTATGCTTATATCGATAGCAACATAGTAGGATTTGTCAATATACTTGAATGTTGTCGCCACAACAATGTGAAAGCCCTTAGCTATGCCAGTAGTTCAAGTGTTTACGGACTAAATGAGACACAGCCTTTTAGCACAAAAGCAAATGTAGATCACCCCATAAGCCTTTATGCCGCAAGCAAAAAATCAAATGAACTAATGGCTCATGTTTACTCTCATCTTTATGATTTGCCTACAACCGGACTAAGATTTTTTACCGTATATGGACCTTGGGGAAGACCAGATATGGCACTGTATCTTTTTACAAAAGCTATCATAGAGGATAAACCTATAGATGTATTTAACTACGGGCAAATGCAAAGAGATTTTACTTATATTGACGATATAGTTACAGGAATTATAAAAGTCATAGACAATCCTCCAAAAGGCAATCCTGCATGGAGTGGCAAAAATCCAGATCCAAGTAGCTCAAAAGCACCTTATAAGATATATAATATCGGAAATAATAATCCGGTAAAACTTATGGATTTCATAGAAGCGATAGAGAAAAAACTTGGGAAAAAAGCCAAAAAAAATATGCTACCCCTTCAGCCCGGAGATGTACCGTCCACTTATGCGGATGTTAGTGGACTTATAGAAGACTTTGACTATAAACCTGCAACTTCCATACAAGAGGGAGTGGACAAATTTATAGATTGGTATCTTGATTTTTTCGATATTAAATTTTAAGTCGATTTGTGTTATCATTATCAATAAACAAAAACAAAAAGGATAGAGTATGCCAAAAGCTGATGAAAATATAGGCTGTGAAAATGAAATATGTAAAGAAAAAGACAATTGCAAAAGACAAGAGATAGCCAAAAACAAAACAGCAAAAGAGATAAGAATATTCGGAGGCACAAAAGAGAAGGGGTGTAAAAATTTCATACCTAAAAAGTGATTATTTTTAAATTATGGGACTACTATACAGCACAAGCACCCATAAAAAAGATAAATTAGAAATTATATATTTTTCATCTTGCTCCTATTTTTAGCAATACTACCTTAATGGTTTTTACAAGTATAGTAAAATCAGTCCACAAGGACCAGTTTTTGATATACCATACTTCTAATTTATTTCTCTCATTAAAAGTAAGATTATTTCTACCGCTTACTTGCCACAAACCTGTAATGCCCGGTTTTACTTTTAGTATAAAATCCTTATTTTTTCCAAGTTCATCAGATTCATTTATTATATAGGGACGAGGACCAACCAGGCTCATTTCTCCCCTTAGCACATTTATTAATTGTGCTAATTCATCTAATGAGTTTTTTCTTAGAAATTTACCTACTTTTGTGATACGAGGATCATTTTTATATTTATGATACTTTTTGTAGTATTTAATTTCATCTGGATTATCTTTTAAGTAATTTTTTAAAATATTTTGCGAATTATTATACATAGTTCTATATTTATAACATTTAAAATTGTTATCATCTTTGCCTAATCTGTCTTGTTTGAAAAATATACTTCCTTTAGAATCTAATTTGATTGCAAAAGCTATAAAAGTATGAATAATCAAAAACAATGGCAATATCATTAAAGTAATAACAAAATCAAATATATTCTTTATCCAAAGATTTCTTTTGATAAGAAGTTTATTCTCTACTTGAATTGTACTATATCTTATGTTTGAATATTCCATTATATTTGAATTTGCAAAGTTGATATTTATCACATAAGGCACGATATAAACAGTCCTATTGCTTTGTAAATATTTTGTAATTTTATCATTTACTTCATCTACACTCATTCCTTGCGAAGTTATGATAACACTCTCATACTCTTTTTCGTTGCTTTTCATACCAAGATACCAATTGTCAAGTAATTCTTGTTTCAATACTTTTACTTGCTTTGGATCTCCGATTACTAATACTTTTTTCTTAAAAAATGGAAATCTATATACAACTCTTTTTATAAATCTTTTAGTCATTGGTATAATAAAAATTGTAAACAAAAAATAGATACTAATAAAAAGTCGTGAATAACCAAGTGATGTTTTTGTAAGTGTTAACAATGCTAATACAATAAAATATGCCAAAAAAAGTGCTTTAAAAATTTTTTTTGTTTCTTGCCAAAAGTCATATTGCAAAGTATATATCTTTTCATAATAGAACAATACAATAATTATAAAGATAATAAAATAAAAATCTTTTAACATAAACTGATGAAAGATTGGTATGTGACAAATACTTATATTATTTCTTATATATAATGTTAGATAAAAAAGAGCAATTAGGACTAAAATATCCATCACTATAAAGATAAAATTTCGTGCATATATTTTCATCTGTATTTCCAAAAAAATTTAATTACAGAATTTGGATGCCACAAAAATAATTTCAAATTTTTTGATGAAGTTTTTATGTATTCATGGTAAATTTTATATATTGGATTTATAATTGTTTTTCCATATTTTTTAACCCCAACAAAAATATTAATATCTTCCATATATATAAAACTTTCATCAAAATTACCAAGTTCTTTAAATATGTTTGTCTTAAAAATTATAAAACAATCATATGTAAAAGGAATTTCATATATACAATTATCTTTCACACCTAATTTGTCAAAATATATGTAATTTTCTTTTAAAAAGAGATAAAATCGCAGGAATATTCCATACTACCTTATATAAATTTAGTATTTTTGCTATTTTTTACCCATTTTAAAAATTTTTCTATAATGATAAAATTAAAATAAATATCAGAATTAATCGCCATATACAAATTTAATTTTTTAGACAAATATGAAAAACCAATATTTTGTTCAAACAAATTGGATATATTATATATAATATATTATTATATATTCCTGAAGCCTATCACTAAAAAATATAAAAAACCGGGCTTATCTCAAATTAGGCTGGAGGGTGTTACTTGCACAATGAATTTATTATTTATATTTTAACTTGGATTGGTATAACAAATAGTTGATTTTGATTTTTTTAAAAATAAAAAAGAGAATAGTGTTAAGATAAAGGCTATTAAAAATAGATATTTTCCATAAAAATAACCTGCTATTATCGATCCTGCGAAGCCACCCAATCCATACGATATGCCATGATAAAATTGCATAGAAAGTTTTCTTTGAGAGTATAGTTTGAAAAGATATGTGATAGTAGCAGTGTGAAAAAGTGCGAAACTGATAGCATGAAAACTTTGGGTTATATATGAGATCGCTAAAGAGTTTGGAAACAGATAAAGCAATAGCCATCTTAAAGATGTTACAGCAATAGAAAATTTTATCAATAAAAGTAAATTTATATGAAGTATTCTCTTTTGAAATTTAAACATAATAACTTCACAAACGATAGAAAAACTCCAAAGATAGCTAACTTGTATAAGTGAAATGTTGTGTGCCGTCTCATATATGGTAAAAAAATTATAAAAAAATCCGAAAGATGCTTGCAACAAAAATATACTTATCCAAAATCGCCAATTTTTTAAAAGCGAAAACTTCTCTTTGTTTTTGCCATTATCTTGAGTTAGGTTGAAACTGTCTGATTTTTTGGAGATGATATATCCTATCAAGGAGATAAAAGTACCTATGAAAAAGTAAAAGTACAATCCTATTTTATAATCATTTAAATATTTTGCAAGGATTAAACTAACTACCATAAAGCCCAAGGAGCCCCAAAGTCTGCTATTGCCATAATCTTTTTTTAACTTTTCGAGAGCTATGGAGTCTATATATGGCATTATCAATCCATTGGTTATGCCAAAAATAGCCATAGTAAAAAGCAATAAATAGTATGATTTTATGGTAAAAAAAAGAGATATTAGTGCTATCCACGATATAAGCAACGAGATTAGATATACTTTTTTATTAAGAGTAAAAAGTTTTAAAAATAAAAACGGAGTTAAAAATCTCATCAAGGGTACAATGGAAAAGATGATGCCGATTTGACAGGGGCTATATGATAGCATTTGTAGGATTTTGGGTAAAAAAACGATATAAACACCAACTCCCGCAAAATAGAAAAAGAAAAAAGATGATAATAAAAACATCTAAATTGCCATTACGAATGTTCCGCTTAAAATATCATGAAGTGTCTTTTTATCTTTTCTAAAAAAGGCTGTAAGCTCACCTATAATGGTTGTTGCACATATTACAAATAGCAAATACCTGATAACGGATTTGAAAAAAGATGGTTTTTGTAGGGTTTTGGTGTCTACAACTTTTAAGTTATATGCCTTGTATCCCGGGCTTTGAGCTTTTATACTCCAAAATAGTGAGAGTATCAATCCATACAGTATCCAAAGAGAGTTTCTTGCTATCAAGGAGCTTTGCATACTCTCTTTGTCGCCCATAACTATATAAGTTACTATATATGCTAAGGGCATCATTATCATAAACATATCGGTTAAAAAAGCCTTTATGCGATCAGGTATGGATGCATACTTTATCTCATTTTCCGGCGAAATCTTTTTGTTAATTTTGCCTCTTTTTATATCCCTCCATCTGCTCATTTATGAGTCAATTTCCTCTGCTTCCGGGTTTTATCGCTACACTTCCATCTTTGCACATAGGGCAACTATCCGGATCATAAACTTCAAATTTAAAATCACCAAGGGCAAAAAGCGGAAGCTCCTTGGGAAGTTTGCACTCTTTTGTGGCGACTTCGTCGGATCCGTAAATCTTACAAAATCCTCTATTTGCTATAGCTGCAAAGCCTACTGTTTTGGCTCCGAGATTTTGTAATACTTCCGAAGCCTCAAGAGCCGAACCTCCGGTAGTTATGATATCTTCGCATATTAAAATCTTTTCATCTTTTGATACTTCAAAACCTCTTCTAAGTGTCATTTTCGAGTTTACTCTCTCTACAAAAATAAATCTTACATCCAAAGCTCTGGCAAGCTCATATCCCGCCAATATACCGCCTAAAGCCGGAGAGCATACTGTATCAACCTTTATATTTGATTGTTTTATCATATTTGCCAACTCTTTTGCAAGAAGTTCGGCGGTTTTTGGCTGTTCAAGAACTTTAGCACTTTGGAGATAGTATCTTGAGTGTTTACCACTACTAAGCAGAAAATGTCCTTCAAGAAGAGCTCCCGAATCTTTATATATCTTTTCTAAGTTTATCATACTTTCATTAGCTCCGTTTCTTTGCTTTTAAAAAGAGAATCGGTTTGAGCTGTAAATTCGTCGGTCAATTTTTGTATATCATCATGGGCTTTTTTGCTTTCGTCTTCTGTTATCTCTTTCTCTTTTTCAAGGTGTTTTATCTTGTTGTTGGCATCTTTTCTGATATTTCTTATGGCTACCTTGGCTTTTTCAACCATAGCCTTTGCTTTTTTTACATTTTCTTCTCTTTGCTCGATCGTCATAGGAGGAAAAAATAGCTTTATACTCTCTCCGTCATTATTGGGATTTACTCCTATGTTGGCACTTTGTATAGCTTTTTCTATCTCTTTTAGCATATTTTTTTCCCAAGGAGAGATAGTGATAGTCGTAGCATCTGTTGCCAAAACAGTTGCCACTTGATTTAGTGCTGTCGGTGTACCATAATAATCAACCATAACATTATCTAAAATAACAGTTGAAACTTTTCCTGTTCTTAAAGTGGTAAAATCCTTTTTAAGAGCTTCAATGCTTTTTTGCATACCGGTTTTTGCCTTCTCTTTTATCTCATTTATGCTCATATTTATCCTTTATTAAGAGTTTTGTGTCTATTTTGTTGTTTAATTTTATAATTATCCTATTTCGTCCGTTAGATAATTTATTGTTTAGTTTGATTTTAATGAAACCATTTTTTGCTTTTGCCTTATGCCATCCATAATGACTTATATAATAGTTGATATTTACTGTTTTGTTGCAATCTAATTTTGCCACAATTTGCTTTAATATTCCATTTGTCGGAAAACTTTTTGGATATATCCATCTGAGATTTAAATGCTTATAACTCAAATCTCTTTTTAAATTTGATTTTCCCGTTAAAGCAATTCTATCCAAACTAAATATATCGCTATAATTATTAATTGCTCCTATGTTTTGATTGAGTATAGCATGAAAATTAAACTTTTGAGCTATCTTTTTTACTCTATCGTCAAATTCTCCGTATGGATATGCAAAATATTTTGGCTTGAACCCCATCTTGTTTTCAAATATCTTTAAACCTTTTGCAAAATTATTTTTAAGATATTGATCACTTTTTTGTGTCATATGTGGATGCGAGTAGGAGTGATAAGCTATTTCTCCATATTTTGCTATCTCTTTTAGTTGTTTCCAAGTAGTAAAATCGCCATAATTTTTATCAACAGATTTTACATATACAAATATAGTAAAGGGATAATCGTATTTTTTGAAAATATCCAAGCCATTTTCATAGAAACTTTTATAACTATCGTCGATAGTTAAAACTATCCATCTATCATCTATCTTTTTTTTATCTTTTATGGCTTTTATAAGAGTGGATAATTTTATAACTTTATAATTATGTTTTTTGAAATATTCGAACTCTTTTTTTAACTCTTTTATGGATATGTTGGTGCTTTTATGCCTATTATCTCCAAATCTATGGTAAACAAATATATGTGCATCAGCAAATAAAAAAAAAGGAGTAAAAAAAAGGAGTAAAACTATCTTTACTCCTTTTTTAAAAATCGTATTATTTTGCTGCAGGAGCTTTTGGAGCTTCATCTGTTTTGTTTGTTGATGTCGGAAGAGTTGGAACCGTAGGGTATTTTTTAAGAGGTTTTTCTACTTTAATCTTTTCGGCAAGAGAAGCTTTTTTTGATTGATTGTAAAAATAACCAAGAGTTAAAGTGTTTGCTATAAATAAAAATCCTACAACAAAAGTAAATTTTGTAAGAAATCCGGCAGGTCCTTTTGCTCCAAAAAGCGATTCATTACTTCCGCTATAAGCACCAAGACCTATGGATGAGCTTTTTTGTAATAGTACAGCGATAGTTAAAACTATTGCTAAAACAAATTGTATAACCAAGACGATGGTTGTCATAATAAATATCCTTTTATGAAAAATAGAGTATAATCTATTGTTCTTTAATTAGCCTTGAAGTATATCTAAAAAATGTTAAAGGTTTAATTAAACAAAGCAATATTTTAAAAAGTGAGTGGTTTGTGAAAGAGTTTTCCAAAAATGCTAAAAATTATGAAGAGTACAATATCATCCAAAAAAAAGTAGCTAAAAAAGTAGTCTCTTTGATCGATAGGGATTGTAAAACTATTTTGGATCTCGGGTGCGGTTCAGGCGGTATTTATAAATGTATAGATTGGAGATTGGATAATTTTGTGGGTATAGATAGCTCAAAGAACATGTGTTCACTACATCCAAAAGGTGAAAATGTCGAGATTATCAATATGGATTATGAAAAAGATATAGTGTATGACGAACTTTTAAAAAAGAGAAAATTCGATATAGTTTGCTCCTCTTCGTCTCTGCAATGGTGCAATAAGCTCTCTCAAACAGTAAAAAACTTTTCTAAATTGTCCGACAAATGTGCTGTTTCCATATTTTGCGATAAAACATTTAAAACCATATACGATATAAGCGGTCTGGATAGATTTTTGCCGGATTTTAAAGAGGTTGTCGAGATATTTTCAAACCATTATGATATAGAGTTTCAAAGAGAATTTTATAAGCTATATTTTGAAGATAACTTGTCAAAATTTAGATATATCAAAAAAAGCGGTGTTAGTGGCGGGGTAAAAAGATTGAGTTACAAAGAAACTAAGAAACTTATCGAAAACTATCCTCTTGATTATCTTGAATTTGAAGTTTTGTATATAAAAGGGAGCAAATAAGCTCCCTCTTTGTTAATCTCTGTTTGAAAAAATACCGAGTATTTGAAGCAAAGATATAAAAAGATTTAAAAAATCCAAGTACAACATAACTGCTGCTTCAACCGGTGTTTCTACATTTCCTCTTATGATGTTTTGAGTATCATAAAGAATAAAAGCTGAAAATAGTATGGCTCCTACACTTGCGATACCGAGTTGAAGCAGAGGGCTTCCGAGAAATATATTGATAACTCCCGCTACTATCATAACTATCAAAGTTATGAAAAGCATTTTGCCCATAGCGGAAAAATCTCTTTTGGTATTCATCGCAAATATAGACAAGCCCCCAAAAGCTACCGTTGTCAAAATGAAAGCTTCGGTTATGATGTTCGCACCGCTTGGCATCATTAAAAATGCTGCGAGTGTGGGGGTCAAAGTAAGTCCGCTAACAAAAGTAAAAGCAAAAAGTAGTACGAGATTTAATCCCTCTTTTCTTTTTGCTGCCATCAATCCGAAAAGCAATGCAAACTCAGCTATAACAAGTATCCAAAACCAACCTGCTACCGTAGCTCTACCGTCCATGCCTACTTTTAAAAGAGCATTTGTTAGATAAGCCGTTCCTATATATGCTCCCGCACTTGCAGCAAGTAAAGATCCTGCAAAAAGTTGATAAGTTTGCTTTATGAAAATAGCCAAATTGCTTTTTGGCATACTCTGTGTGCTTGAAATATTTTCGCCTGTTTTATTTTTTATATATTCTCTATCATATAGAGCCATTATATCCTCCTATTTTTATAAATAAATATCTAAATGCAATTTAATATTATACCCACCAAATCTTAACAAATAGTAAATGAAAATAAGATTTTGGATTTGGTTGTAAAATAAATCTTTATATAATGTTGTTTTAATAGCAATTAAGTTATAATTTAACATTGGAAAGTTTCAATTTAGTATAAGAGCAAGGAGTTGCTTTTGGTTTTTTATGATGAATATAATAATTTTTTGGGGGCAGATAAAGAGAGTCTCGAATTTTTTAATTGCAAAGATATTTATGATTTTAATGAGAATATTGGAGATATAGCAAATCTTTTTGTAAAAAAAGAGGGATATATTTATAAATTTGAAAATTATAATTGGATAGATTTTGTAAATTATTCAGAAGAGTCCATAAAAAAAGTTTTGATATCTATAAATGGTGATGTATCTGAAGTGGACATAAAGATAAATGAGATTTTTCCTATAATCAATATAAATAACTCTTCTGTTATATATGGGATAGAGTTTAAAAATGCTATTAAAGTAGAAGATGACAAATCTTTTAAAACTACTAATAGCAGTACAAAAAAAAGCTTAGAAGAACCATCTTCGACACAATCAAATATTACAATAGATATTGATAAAAATTCCAAATCTATAGAAATTGACGACAATTTTTACAAAGAACTTTTAGTTGATTTTGTTGGTGAAAATAATAAATATGTTGAAATAATCAAAAATAGTATTATAAAAAACGACTATGACAATATAGAGCATATCGTATCTATTTTGAAAAGTATAAGTACAAATTTGAATTTAAACGATTTAATTCCTGTGCTAAATGCCATAGATGAGAATGCAAAACATAAAAACTATAAAAATATAGAAAATTTTTTAGAGATTTATGAAAAAAAGGTTAATTTGATAAAATATTATATGGATAAAAATAGTTAAGGGATTCGCATGAAACTAAATTCTAACACCGGCTTAAAGTTGATAAGTCTATTTCCGCTTTTGTTGCTTATGTCTTTATCGACATATTTTATGTACACTTCTTATGTAAAATATCAAGAAGCGATAAAATTACAATCAATTCTTCAATCGAATAAAATTTTGAAGAATTTGTCTATAAATTTGGCTGTTGAAAGAGGTCTAAGTGCAACATATTATGGAAATCAAAGTCAAAAAAATGCAGATATTCTTAAAAAGCAGAGAATAAAAACAAATAATGCTATAATAAAATTTAATGATTATTTTAAAAATAATAAAATATCGGATCCAACTTTAATAAAAATTTTTAAAGAGATTGTAAAAATTAATACTATTAGAAAATCTGTTGATAAAATAAAAATAAGCTTTCAAGATATGTTTTTTAATTATTATTCTAAAGTGAATTTTCTTATTTTTAAAGAATATAAAAAAGTATTAAATAGTCAACTGACTCCCGCAATACTATCTGAAGTTATTTTTGAAACAAATTTATTGAAAAGAATAGAAAAAACAGGTCAAGAAAGAGGGCTTATTGCTTATATTTTAGCTAAAAAGAAGCCTTTTACCACAGAAGAGTTTACGGATTGGTTGAAGCTTTTTACATCTTCCGATTTGGCATCTGTAGATATCAGGGTTACTAATCAAAATATTAAAAATAGCCTATTTGTTCTTTTTCATAACATTAGGGCGAAAAAATTATACAATCAAATAATAAAAGCAAAAATCAATATTATCAATGGGAGCAATACTGGTCAATACCAAATAGATTCGTCAACTTGGTTTAATTTAATGACTAAAAAGATTGCTCTTTTAAGTAAGGCAAATAATCTTGTTTCCAAAGAAGTTAATAACGATATAAAAACTTGGTTTAAAAGTGATGTCAGTTCTAAGCTAATCATAGCAATAATTATTTTCTTATTGAGTATATTGTTGTTAATAATAGGAGTTTTTATTGATAAATATATTAGAAGAAGTATCAGAGAGTTGGAGAAATTGTTTAGTAAAGTCGAACAACTTGCGGACATTGATGAAGAGATAGATTTTCAAACTACAGAGGGTATTGAAAAGGGTTATAGAATTGTTGAAATCGCTATTGATCAAATCCAACAAGATAAACAGGTAGCTCTTGAGGCAAGCAAAGCAAAGAGTATATTTTTAGCAAACATGTCTCACGAGATAAGAACTCCATTAAACGGTATCATTGGATTTACCGAGCTTCTTAAAAATACAAATATTAGTGGAGAAGAGAGGGATTTTGTTGATATTATTGAAAAAAGTTCTGAAAATTTGCTTGAAATTATTAATAATATTTTGGATCTTTCAAAGATTGAAAGTGATAAAATTGAAATAGAAGAGACACCTTTTTCTCCAATAGCTGAATTTGAAAATGCGGTTGAAGTTTTTGGAGCAAAAGCGGCAGAAAAAAATATAAGACTTTCATTTTATATGGATCCTAGTCTAAACAATTATTTAAATGGTGATCCTACTAGAATTAAAGAGGTATTGATCAATCTTTTGAGCAATTCTATAAAATTTACTCCGGTTGATGGAGAGATTGATGTTGAAATCAAAAGAGTTGGAAATGTGGATGCTTTCGGCAGAACAAGGGTTTATTTTGCCGTTCAAGATAATGGCATAGGGATTTCAGAAGATAAACTTAAAACGATATTTGATGCTTTTTCTCAAGCAGATTCTACAATCACAAGAAAATACGGTGGAACGGGTCTTGGATTGACTATTTCGTCCAAATTTATAGCTTTGATGGGCGGGAAACTTGAAGTGGAAAGTAAAACAGGAGAGGGGACTAAGTTCTTCTTTACATTAGAATTTAATGAATCTCCTTCAGATGAATTTAATTTTCATAATAAATTTACAGAGTATAAATGTGCACTTCTTACAAATGAAAAATATAAGAAAAATCATACACAATATATATATGATTACTTAAAATACTTTGGTTGTAATGTTGTATTTTTCTACGATTATAAAGAGATAAAAGGATTGATATTTAGAGAAAATATCAATTTTATAGTATTAGACATGGATTATACAAACGAAGAAGAGATAGAAGATTATAAAACTCTTAAAATACCTTCAGTTGTAATTTTAAAATCATCAATGCAGTCAATATCTTCAAAATTTGTAAATGATTTTATAAAACCTTTATATGAACCCGTTAATGTTACTAAACTTGCTATCGCCTTAGAAAAACAGAGGGAATTTTTACCAAAGATTGAACATAAGACTGCAAGTGAAGAAACAGCACAAGAGAGCATTTCTTTAAAAACAGAAAAACAAAATGAAAAGCCACAAATACTCGTAGCGGAAGATAATGAAATAAATAGAAAATTAATTAAAAGAACATTGGAGAATTATAAACTTGAGATTACTCTTGCCAATAACGGTGAGGATGCTTTAAATAAAGTTAAAAATAAAAAATTTGATCTTATATTTATGGATATTGCCATGCCTGTAATGGATGGAGTAGAGGCACTACATGCCATATTGAATTATGAATTAAAATCCTCTATAAAGCATACTCCTATCATTGCTTTAACGGCAAATGCATTGAAAGGAGATAGAGAAAAATTTTTAAATGAAGGTTTTGATGAGTATATTACTAAGCCTATCAGAGGTGAGCGAATACAGTCAATCCTCTCTATGTTTTTAAAAGATAAATTTTCTTTATATAAAGACATCGAAGAGGAAAAAGAAGAGCCTGTCCAAGATTCTGAAGAGAATGATTCAAAACCAAAAATAGATTTAGAAGAAAATAGAGACAGTTTTCATACAGAGATTGATAATAAACAGAATATTGATGAAGCAGAGGATCAATTTTTCCAAGAAGTTGAAAGTGTAGAAGATGAATTGACAGAAGATGAAAAAATAATCTCTGATATAAAGGAAAATAGTGTTCAAAATGGCAATCTTGATGAAGATCAAATATTGATGAGTGAATTATTCCCCGAAGACGATAAAGAGGATAAAGACGACGACTTGGAGGATAATGAAAATGATAAAGAGTTTGAATCTCCAAAAATAGAAGCTGAAAAAAATCAACAAGAAGATGACTCTTCTCAATTTAAAGCTCTTATAGCTGAAGATAATGCTATAAATCAAAAACTAATCGAAAAAACATTACATAATTTGGGATTACAAGTGGATATAGCAAATAATGGAAGAGAGGCTATTGGCAAATTCAAGAAAAATAGATATAACATAGTATTTATGGATATTTCAATGCCTGTAATGGATGGTATTGATGCAACTCACGAAATATTAGCTTATGAAAAAGAAAAAGGTCTTGAACATACTCCGGTAGTTGCCCTTACTGCAAATGCTCTTCCCGGCGATAGAGAAGCTTTTTTAAATGAAGGGTTGGATGAATATATTTCCAAGCCGCTTAAAAAAGAGGATTTGGTTAAAGTTTTAAAACTCTTTTTGAATTATGAATATTCTCAAGAGCCAGAATCCGAAAGTGTAGAAAATGATAATAAAGAGGTAATGGATTATGCTCAAAATGAAGATGAGCCTTTTTTTGATGAGGAATATGCAAATGATAAAAAAAATATTGAAGAAAAAAATATTCAGAATTTCGAAGAGAAAGATGTGCTAATCTTTAAAAATAATAAAATAGAAGCTAAAATTTTAAATAATATGATTGAAAAATTTGGTTTTTTAGCTGATGTTGCAAATGATTATGATGAATTTTTGGATAAAATATCAAATAAAAAATACAAAATAGTAATGGTTGATAAAAAGATTGAATTTGTTGATAGCAAAGAAGTTGTCCATAAGATTCGCATCGAAGATCAGACAAAAGGAGAAAATAGTGCTATTATTGAGTTTGTAAATGTACAAGACTCTGATAAAAACGAAGATTCTGCTATTGTTGATGAGATAATTGATAGTATAATCAATAAAAGCAAGATTAGAGAAATTTTAGAAAAATATACAAGGTAAAAAATGAATCAAAAATTAAATATACTTTCCGTTGATGATGATTTTATTAACTTAAAATTAGTCGGTTCTATTTTGAAGAGAAATAAATATGTACAAAAAGTTATTGAAGCATCAAATGGTCTTGAAGCACTGGACAGATTGAGAGAAAATCCTGATATCAATTTAATATTATTGGATTTGGTTATGCCGGTTATGGATGGGTTAAAGTTTTTAGACAATTTGTATGTAGAAGAAAAATTTAAAAATATACCTGTGATAGTTTTAACGACTGATGAAACTAAAAAATATAATGCTTTTGAAAAAGGGGTTTATGATTTTATAGTAAAACCTATTAGAGAACATATTCTAAATGAAAAAATTGATAAAATAGCAGAAGCTTTTTATTTATAAATGCAAAAGTTAATATGTTGATTGAGAAAGAATCATTAAATTGTTTGCCCAATTTTCTTGTTATCTTGTTTTTGCCATTATTGATATTTTTTATCTTTTTTATAAAGCATAATATAAATTATGCTTCTTGCAAATTTAAGAAACGATAACTTTTCCAGTATTGCTCCAACTTATTTCCTATGTTGGGTATTCTTGGAACATTTGTAGCAATAGTTATATTCATGCCAAATTTTTTC
Organism: Campylobacterales bacterium; assembly: GCA_027065125.1. Classification (GTDB taxonomy): domain Bacteria; phylum Campylobacterota; class Campylobacteria; order Campylobacterales; family JALSKU01; genus JALSKU01. The sequence continues at coordinate 49,312 of JAMOOV010000056.1, forward strand.
ATATAAAGTGCCGATGCTCTTGATAAAGAGATAACCCTTTTTGCTTAATGGGGTAGGTACCTCTTTTTATGTTTCGATATATGGAATTTTTCTATTTTTATGGTGGATATTTTTTAAAAAAAGAGGCATAAGTAAAATAAATCATACTATTGAATATATAAAAAGTATATACTCCAGACATATATGGACTAAAAATGAGCTTGAAAGATATAAGCTCGAGTCGGATTTAAGTTCCAACAATAAATTAGTTGATAATTTAAAGATATTTTCAATATCAATTAGAGTGTTGTCTTGTCTTGAAGATTTTTTTCAATGTGATACTATTTTGGATTTTCATAAAAGATGTAGTTTGTTGAGTAGTCACTAAATTCAAAATAAACTTTCTTTTCTCCCTTGTCTATTTTATAGTTATAATTTGTGTCTATAAAGCCATATCCATATCTATAAGGTCTTGGTTTGTTGTCATTTGTTCCATATGCCGTAGAAATTTTATCTATCTTGATAAATCTTTTTACAAGTTTGTTCCCTGCATACACATCCAACACTCCATTTGTGCCTGTCCAGTTTTGGATACCTCTTCCTATCTTGTTTTGAGTTTCCTGTGTACACCCAATAAGTAAAAAAGATAGACTTATAGCTATAAAAATACTCTTTTTCATATCATACCTTTTGTTTTAAATTTTATCTAACAAAAATTCTTCTTACTAAAGCTTTTTACGATTATATCAAGTTTTATTTGATATAATGCATAAATTATTAAATATGGTAATTTAAAACAATATGGAAGAATATTATGCAAATAGAATCACTTTGCGGTAAAATACATAGAGCAACGGTAACTAATGCCGATTTGAACTATATAGGTTCCATTACTATAGATAAAAAATTGATGAAAAAAGCCGGATTTGAAGTGGGTCAAAAGGTTGAAATCGTCAATATCAATAATGGAGAAAGATTTGCCACATATGTTATAGAGGGCAAAAAAAATAGCGGTACTATATGTCTAAACGGTGCGGCTGCAAGAAAAGCTGAAATTGGCGATAAGATAATTATCATTGCTTATGCAATTTTCCATAAAAAAGAGTTAAAAAAATTTAAACCGAAGGTTGTTTTTGTGGATAATAACAATAAAATCAAGGAAGTAAAAAAATATGTTTGAAAATATTGATTTTAGTAAAATGGGCGAAATGTTACAAAAAGCTCAAGAAGAAGCTAAAAAAATGGAAGAGAACAGTAAAAACAAAGAGTTTACGACCAAAAGTGGAGGAGGGCTTATAAAAGTTACCGCTAACGGAGCCGGAGAGATCATAGACATAGATATAGATGACTCTTTGTTTGAAGATAAGGAGTCTATGCAGATACTTTTAATAAGTGCAGTAAATGATGTTATCAAAATGGTAGAAGATGATAAAAAACTTGCGGCATCTCAGATGCTTGGTTCTCTTGGCGGTTTTAGTCAATAGGAAAATAGTATGATAAAAAAGATAGTTTCTGTTTTGTTTGTTTCTGTTTTGCTTTTTGCAGAAGTGAAGCCTATAAAAAAAGATTTTCAAGCCTGTTTTAAAAATAGTAAAAAATCTTTTGTAAAACTATCAAAAAAAATTTTTATATCGGTTGGAAAAGGTATGGGTATAACTTTTTCAAGATACTATATAAAAAATTATATAAAAAGAGATCCGTTTCTTGGGTTATATCTTGTGAAAATTAACAAATCTATCCTCCCTGTTCATTTTGTTTCATTTGACAAATTGGACAATTCAAAAGTTGTAGCTGTTATTGATAAAAAAAGTTATTCGTTAAATCATATAGTATCTTTCGGAAATGGCTTAAATCATTTTGCAAAGTTAAGCAAAAAAGTTAAGCCCAACTCTTTGATAGAGAGTGTTTGTTGTAGAAATTTTGGTTTGAGTATCGGAGATAAAAACTTTATAGATAGCGATTTTATACTAAGATTTATCAAAAATAAGAGAGTTGTTTATGCTGATAGTGGACTTAGGTTTGAGCAAAAAGGAAAAAAGATATATATAAAAGAGATAAATCCTTTTTTCCATATATACGGTATAAACATAGGAGATAGAGTAGTAAGTATCGACGGAAAAAGTTTTAACGATGTGAGTTTGCTTAGTAAATATATCCTATTTTCTGATATAAGTAAGACTATTGATATAAAATTGATAAGAAAAAAAAGAGTTTTTCACAAAAAAATAAAACTTAAAAAAAGAGTTTCCGGAGGAGTTCTTGGAGAAAGTTTTTTAGAGTATATAGGGCTTTATTTAAAATATAACCTTAAAGTATCTTATGTTGCAAAAGGCTCTTTGGCATATAAATTGGGCATACAAAAAGGGGATAGGTTGATGAAAATTAATGATGATTGCATAGATTCGCTTTTTCAAACAAAGAAAGTTTTGTCAAAATTAAAAGAGAATGAAGTGTATCTGCTGTTAAGCAGAAATGATTTTCAATTTTTTGTACATTTTAGGAGATAAATTGAGTAATTTTATGCAAGAATTTGAATCTTTTTTAAGAGATAATTTGCCTTCGGTTGATAGTTTTCACCCATTTTATAACGATGCTTTAAAAAAGATGGTTTTAGCCGGAGGAAAGAGGTTTAGACCTCTTTTGTTGCTTAGTGTCGTGGATGCTTATGAGCCTTTACTTGTTAAAAATGCATACTTTGCAGCACTTGGAGTTGAACTTTTACATACCTACTCTTTGATACATGACGATTTGCCGGCTATGGATAATGCAGACCTTAGAAGAGGTGAGCCAACCTTGCATAAAAGTTATGATGAGGTTATGGCTATTTTGGCAGGAGATGCTTTGAATTCTCATGCCTTTTATATGATAGCTAAAGCTCCTTTGAGTGATGAAGTGAAGATAGCATTGATAAAAGAGTTATCTTACTATGGTGGAGTAGGGGGGATGGTGCTTGGCCAGGCGATTGATTGCTACTTTGAAAATCAAAAATTAAACTTGGAAGAGTTAAAGTTTTTGCATATTCACAAAACTGCAAAATTGATAGCAACAAGTTTAAAGATGGGGGCAATTATCGCATCTTTGGAAACAAGTAAGCAAAATAAACTTTTTGACTTTGGAGAAAAGTTAGGGCTTCTTTTTCAGATACAAGATGATATTATCGATGTCACAGAGGACTCTTTGCAAGCCGGTAAAACCACCAATAACGATACCGATAAAAACTCTTTTGTAAACTTGATGGGCTTGGAAGATGCTTTAAAAGAGAGGGATAGGTTAGCAGGTGAGCTGGAGGAGAAGGCTCAATATTTTGATGATAAGCTCTCCGGAGTTTTGATAGAGATTATAAAAAAATATTTTAAATAGGATGGAAAATGGAAGATAAAAAAGTCTTAAAAAAGATGGCAGATACCATTAGATTTTTAAGTTTGGATATGATACAACAGGCAAATAGCGGACACCCCGGAGTTTGCTTGGGTATGGCTGATGTGCTAACGGTTTTGAGCCAAAGGTTAAAGCATAACCCTAAAAACCCAAAATGGATAAATAGAGATAGGCTTGTCTTTAGCGGCGGACATGCAAGTGCTATGATTTACTCTTTTTTGCATTTAAGCGGTTATGATATTTCATTGGAGGATTTGAAAAACTTTAGACAATTTGGAAGCAAAACTCCAGGACATCCGGAGTATGGCGAAGTTCCGGGTATCGAGATAACAACCGGACCTTTGGGGCAGGGTGTAGCAAATGCAGTCGGATTTGCAATGGCTTCAAAATATGCAAAAAAATTGCTAAATAGCGAAACGGCAAAGATAATAGACCACAAAGTTTACTGTTTGTGCGGAGATGGAGACCTTGAGGAGGGTATAAGCTATGAGGCTTGTTCTTTGGCAGGTAAAAATGAGCTTGACAATCTTGTTTTGATATATGACTCCAACAAGATAACTATCGAAGGAGATACCAAGATAGCTTGGAATGAAGATGTAAGAGGTAGATTTGAGACTCAAAAATGGAGAGTTTTAGAGATAGACGGTAATGATTATGATGAGATAGAAAAAGCTTTAGATGATGCCAAGAGTAGCAATAGGCCTGTTTTGATCATAGCCAATACCATTATAGCCAAAGGTTCTTGCTTCTTTGAGGGGAAAGCAAGTTCTCATGGATCTCCTCTTGGAGAAGAGGATATAAAATGCTCTAAAAAAAGAGCAGGTTTTGACGAGGATAAAAAATTCTTTATCCCTGAAGATGTGCTTGTTAGATTTAGATGTG
>JAMOOV010000057.1 GCA_027065125.1 Campylobacterales bacterium
CTGTGGCAACATCAAGCAAAGTATCGCCTTCAAGCATAGAAACCGCTTTTTTTCGCCATAGTTTATCTATATTAAAGCTTAGGTAGTGATTCAAAAAATCGTATGTAGGCGCAATAGAAGAAAACATCTCTGAAATTTTTTTGTTCTTTTCGCTCAATTCATACATACGCCATCTTTTAACACTTATGGCGTTTTTGGTCAAGGGAAAATATACACCGTGCCAATTGAACCCTCATCCGAAATACTTATCATCCTTCCACTTCCAAAGTGGAAGGATGGCGGGCAACATTTGTTGCTATTTTGCTTAAAAATACATGCTCTACTTCAAAATATGTTCAACCTTATCTTCACTTATGGGTTTAAAAAAGAGATAACCCTGTATAAAATCAGCGCCTAAGGTTTTTAAGGTTTTATATTCTTCTTCTGTTTCAACACCTTCAGCTATAGTCTTTATATCAAGTGCCCTTGCTAAATCTATAACTGTCTGAACTATGGCTATATTCTTCCTATTATCATTTATATTTCTTACAAAAGACATATCTATCTTAACTATATCTATAGGAAATTCTCTTAACATACTTAACGATGCATATCCTGTTCCAAAATCGTCAATGGATATTTTCGGAGGATTATTTAGATTTTTTAGCCTATTAATAACTTCTTTGCCTTTTTCCATACTACTCATAAGTGTTCTTTCTGTTATTTCTATAGTTAAATAATCTCCCACTCTTTTGCTTACATCGATTAAACTATCAATAAAATCCTCTCTCTTAAAGCTTGTAGCAGAAATGTTGATAGAAATATTCTTTTTCCATTTAATGATTCTATCTTCAACCTTATCCAAAAGCCATTTTTCAAATCCTTTTAAGAATCTGCTCTCTTCAAGGTAATCTATAAACGCATTTGGATAGTGCATTGTTCCATCGCTATCATTTATCCTAACAAGAGCTTCAAGCCCAAATATCGTATTATCCCAGGATGAAACATATGGTTGATAGTGCAATAAAAATAGCGACTTTCTTGATGCCTTTTCAAGTAAATTTTCTGCATATATATATTTTTCAACATTCTTATCTACCTTTGAATGATAAAACAGTATCGCATTTTCACCCATTTTCTTGGACTCATTTAATACTATAGATGCCTTTTCCATTAACTCCTTAATATTATTTGCATCATCCGGCAGAGAGGATATTCCAGCATTAACAGATATAGCAATCTCTTTGTCATCAATCTTAAAAGGTTCTTGAAATATCTCAATTATATTTGCTGGTATCTTAGCAATATCGTAATCATCTGCATTTACAAAAACGGCAAAATCATCACTGCCTATCCTTGAAAGACACCCTTTATTTTTAAATTCACAATTTAATCTGCGCGCAATCTCTTGTAATGCCTTGTCACCAAATTCAAAACCATATGCTCTATTTATATAACTGAAATTAAATATATCGATAAGAGCCAAAACGCCTTTTTTAACATTTTTTATCTTTTCATCAATCACAATTAAAAAACCGTTAAGATTTAAAAGTTTTGTCAATCCGTCATACTTCTTCAGTTGTTCAGCTTCACTGGACAAACTCATCTCTTTTGTTACATCCTGACCTATAGCTACAAATCTCTTTATTCCGCCCGGTAGTTCAACAGGTATTATTTTGTCTCTTATACTAAAAACCGTTCCATCTTTTCTTCTATCTGATATTATAACATCAACTATCTTATTCTGAAGCAGATTATTCCACAAATCTTTATAAAAAGATTCTCCGTGCAAACCAGATTTGAAAATTCTCGGATTGTTACCCATAAGCTCTTCTTTACTATATCCGCTCATTTTACTAACTGTATCATTAACAAAGAGTATATTGCCTTTACTATCGGTCATTAAAAACCACCAGTCGGAAGATTTTGCTGCTTCATAAAATGAAATACTCTGCTGAATTTCCTCAATTCTTTCTAAAGAAAAAGACAAATCTTCCTGCATTTCTTTTAAAATATCAAGAACATTCCTAGAAAAGAAATACTCATCAGCATATATACTAAAAGCAGCAACATACTTTTCGCCCTTTTTAACAGGTATTGAACACGCAGACAAGAATTCCCGTTTTTTCATCTCTTTTTTGATATTTTCATCTACATACGAGCATTCATTTATGCTCTCTATAACTTTTATACCACCATGTTTAAGATTTATATTTGCTATTTCTTTATGTATTATACCTTTGGATATCAAATTGTCTATATAGTTATCGTTTCTTCCGTAAGAGTATTTAGGACTTATAACCTTACCTTCATCATCTATTTCGCCAACCCAAGCAAATTTTACATTACAGTTATCAACAAAACTCTTACATACCCTTTCATATAACTCATCTTTACTTGTTGATTGAGTAATAATATGATTAATTTCTTTTAATGCTTTATAAAATCTACCAATTTCCCTTTCTTTCGTTGTATCAATCAAAATTAAAAAACCATTATGACCGTCATCACCGAGAATTGTGTCTGCAAATATATCGAGAAAAACATAATGTCCGTCTTTCTTTTTTAGCGGAATATCTCTATAGTGAGCATAAAATTTTTCTCCATTGAGTCTTCTTTCTAATGCATCTTTAAACTGAGTTTTATATTCTTCATGAACCAAATCCAAAGTTGAAATCTCTCTTATCTCATCCAAATCATAACCAAGCAAATTACAGGCAAATCTATTGGCATATACTATCTTTTTATTGTATACAATAAACCCTACTTGTGGTGATTTGACTAAAGCTCTTCCCACATTAGCGAGCTCTATAGAACCAAGATTACTATTAAATGAGAAATTTCCTGACTTCATAACTCTGCTTCTTATACCTTAAATACCTTT
>JAMOOV010000058.1 GCA_027065125.1 Campylobacterales bacterium
ATCATAGTTAAAAAAGTGGTAAAACCAGCTCTTGCCTCCGTTTTGACATCCGTTCCCCTCTCTTTAAGATGAAACATTTCTAACATTAGTTTTTCCTTTTGTAATTTTAAATTAATAACAATTATATCTATACTTATTTTAAATTTTGGTATAATCCCACAAAATTATATAAAGTGATGACATGAAAGAGATAATTAAAAAGATAGAAAATGACAAAAGAGTAACATTTGAAGAAGCGATAAAATTATATGAGTTAGATATGTTTACTCTTGGGAAACTTGCTGATGAAAAAAGGGTGCAAAGATATGGTAAAAAGAGTTTTTTCAATGTCAATAGACACATAAATCCTACCAATGAGTGCAAAGACATATGCAAATTTTGTGCATTTTCGGCAAACAGGAAAAATCCAAATCCTTACACGATGAGTCATGATGAGATACTCTCTATCGCAAAAGAGGCTGTATCCCACGGTGCTAAAGAGCTTCATATTGTCTCGGCACACAATGATAAGGTAGGGATGGATTGGTATCTTGGTGCTTTTAAAAAGTTAAAAGAGTTGTATCCTCATGTGCATATCAAAGCTTTAACGGCGGCTGAGGTAAATTTTCTAAGCGAGTCAAACGGGCTTAGCTATGAAGAGATGGTAGATCTTATGATAGAAAATGGGGTTGACTCGATGCCCGGAGGTGGAGCGGAGATATTTGACGAAAAAGTTAGAGATAAGATATGTAAAGGTAAAGTCAGCTCAAAAAATTGGTTTAAAATACATGAGCTTTGGCATAAAAGAGGCAGAAAAAGCAATGTAACCATGCTTTTTGGGCATATAGAAAGTAGAGCCGATAGGATAGATCACATGATAAGGATAAGAGAGCTTCAGGATGAAACGGGAGGTTTCAATGCCTTTATCCCACTTGTCTATCAAAGAGAGAATAACTATCTAAAAGTTGAAAACTTCCCAACCTCTCAAGAGATACTAAAGACTTATGCCATCTCAAGAATAGTGCTTGATAATGTTCCTCATATAAAGGCATATTGGGTAACCTCCACCATAAATCTTGCTCTTATAGCCCAAGAGTTCGGAGCGGACGATCTTGACGGAACTATCGAAAAAGAGTCCATCAACTCCGCCGCAGGAGCAAAAAGTGCAAAAGGCATGAAAATGGACGAGTTTATTCACCTTATAAAAGATAGCGGTTTTATTCCCGTTGAGAGAGACAGTCTGTATAATGAATTGAAAGTTTATGAGTGATATTGGTTCCCTTATAAATGTAAATTAAAGCATAATAAAGGGAAGTATCATGTTAGAATATGAGATAAAAGTTATCACAACAAATCTGACTCTTATTACAAAAGCCGATGAGATTATAAAACTTATGGATACGAGGACAAATACTCCAAGAGCTTTTGTTCTGCCATGTAGCTATGCTCCGCTTATATAAAAATAGAGTCAAAGACAGAGAAAAGATATCAAGCGACGAAGAGTTGATAGAAATAGGTTTGGAAAGTATCAACAGATATTTGGAGAAATATAGGTGCTAAAAAGCGATATATATCTTGTAGATTTTGGTAAAAAGTAAAGATAGCTTTAGTTTTGGTTGAGTGCTTGTAGACAGTAGTTCAAAAAACCTATTTGATATGGAGTAGATTAAGATTGTGATTTAGCATAGATTGACTAATAAAACCGACTATGATATAATGACAATATATTGTCAATAAGGAGTTTTTGTGCAAGCTGTTTTTTATTCTCAAGCAAGAAATAATCTAAGAGATATTATCAACAAAGTGTGTGATGATTTTGATGAGTATATCATCACAACAAAAGATAAAAAATCAGTAGTTATACTCTCGTATGATGAGTATAGTGCCATGAAGGAAACTTTATATCTTTTATCCTCGAAAAAAAATAGAAACAGGCTAAATGAGGCTATAGATCAGATAGAAAATCTACAGTTTGCAAAAAAAGATATAGAGATATGATAGTCGGTTTTGCCGATAAGGGATGGGAGGATTATCAATACTGGATACAAAATGATAAAAAAATAGTCAAAAGAATAAATCTGCTCATACAAGATATAAAAAGAGATCCAAACAACAGTGACGGACTTGGAAAACCCGAAAGATTGAAAGAAAGCCTTCAAGGATATTTTTCAAGAAGAATAACACATGAGCATAGACTTGTATATAAGATTATCGAAGATATCATAGTTGTAGCACAGTGTAGGTATCACTACTGATCTGCTTAATGTTATGTTGATAGACGGAGACCGCTTAATATTTTGTGTAAATGAGTAATTGGGATCGGAATCGTAAACCAAACTATATAAACTATCTCTGACCCTATATCCTCAAAGGAATATTTATAAAAAGTAGATAGTTTACTTCAATTGGTTTGCCAAGATCGATATATGAGGATATTTTTTATTCCCCCTGTATTGCATTAAATTCTTTTAATGCAAGTTGACCATCCTCTTCAGTTGATTTGATTGTATTTTAACTTCCTTTTTTAAAATGCCATTTAAGTCACTATTTTTTTATCAAACTCTCATCAAGCTTCAAAGCTTCGTTGCTCATGATGCCGATACCTTTTTCAAGTACATTTTTTGCTATTTCCTTTGCATCATCCAAAGAGTGCATAAAGGCTGAGCCACATTGGTAGATGTTTAGCTCGGGTATATCCTCTTGAGTTTTTACATTTAAAACATCTCTCATAGATTTTTCCCAAGCTACAACTACCCTATCTTCGCTCGGTTTTCCTATCACACTCATATAAAATCCCGTTCTACAACCCATGGGAGAAATATCTATGATCTCCACAATTTCAGGGTCTTACCTCTGCATAATCATGCATAATCATGTCAAAACAAATCCCCTCATAATGATAAGACTGCTTGATCCTCTCGAAAATTACCTCTTTGCCATCTACCTTGCCCGTAAGTTTTTTTGATCTCCAAAACATTTAAGAGGCTTTTTCTATCATATCAGACTCCTTAATTCACATATTTTAAAATCATTCAACTCCAAACAGGCACTTCTGCAAAAAGACTCTTTTGCCCTTTTTGAGTGGGTGTGCCCGTGAATATTTATATCACATTTTGTTTCTTTAAAGATATACTCTAAAACCTTTGTGATTTTGGAGTATTTTTTATCATAAGGATTATCATCAAATACGGGAAAATGCGAAAACATCACTCTTTGATCTTTTAAGTCGCAAATCAAACAAGCAAGCAATGACTCACTCAACTCCTCTTTTGTAAACTCTTTTTTTAGTGAATTTATAACTATATGAGCCTTTGGTATCTCAAAAGTGATTTTATCGATGATTTTCCAGCCGAGTTTTTTGTAAAATCCTATATGCTCTTTTTTGTCATGATTTCCTATAAGCAATGTAATATCTCCGTTTAGTTTTTGAGCTATCCTATAGCCATCCTTAAAAGCAAAATCTCCAAGATGTAAAATTTTATCGTCCTTTTTTACGGTATCATTCCAAATATCCACTATAAACTCATCAAAGCTCTCATAACATTCCATTCTGGCTTTTTGTAAACGAGACGGTTCATATAACAATATATTCGTATGACCAAAGTGTGTATTGGCTGATATATGGCTATAACACATCTCTTATCCCTTTTATGTTATAATTCTTTTTGAGGGTATCTTTTGCAGTATTGCAAAATGGTGAAGCAGGAGTTTTGCTCTTCAGCTTGATACCCTCCCTCTTTTCAAGAGTATCATAACCAACAATAGACCAAGCAGGGATAACATCATAACCAAAAGGAACACTGGCTCCGTTTTTAACTTTTTCTACACCATAAACCATTTTTGCTGAATTTAAAATTATCTGATCTATTTTTCTCATCTCGAATCCTTCTTGATTGCATTTAACATTTTTCTAACTTTATCTAAACTCAACTCATCATCTCTTACTATGTCCACTATCTTTTCAAAGTCTATTTTGTTCTTATCTATTTGTCCACAGTAAAAGCTATTTACAAGTTTTGATAATGCAATTAATAAATCTTTGTTGTAAGAGTCTGTTTCATTCATTCTTATACTGGAAAGTCCTTCCAATTTGTATAGTAGACTGATTTTAAATTCTCTGTCTGTAATTTCTTCTTGTGTCATTTAGTGTCCTTTTTAATTGTTTTTTGAGATATGATTTCTTTTGTCTTTAAATTGACTGCACTTAATTTATTTCCAAATACTGCACCTGTATCTATGCCTATGTAATTTTTTCCAAACTTTACATCTTTATAATGAGTATGTCCGAAAACATTTATAACTTTGTAATCTTTCCAGCTACTCTCCCAATCCAACGATATATCTTCCAATCTATTTGTGTATAGATCTTTTGAAAATGTATCTCTTCTTTTATAATAAGGCAAACCAAATCCGTGAGTAATAAAATAGTTATCTATTTCCAAATACTTAGGTAATTTCTCAATAAATTCGATATGTTTTAAAAGAGTATTTTCGCTATTTGCATAAGAGTGCAATGTCTTTAAACCGCCATAAGATTTATTAGACATACTCCACATACTTTGTATATTTCTTATCATTGCATCTCTTGCATAGTTAAACATCAAGTATTCGTGGTTTCCAAAAACAGATTGATAGTTGTTTTCTATAACAAACTCTATAACCTCTTTGGAGTAGTTGCCTCTATCAACTAAATCGCCTACAAAAATAGGATTACTTCCTTTGGGTAATTTGTCAATAAGTTTCTCCAAAGTAAATATACAACCATGAATATCGCCTATAATCCAATACTTTTTTAAATCATTTTTACTCATTGCATTGCCTATTTTTAAGATACTCTTTCAATAAAATATCCATTTTCTATTTCCTGTAGGATTTGAGCTATGAATATGATATGTAAAATCATCCGGTATAAAATCTCCGTTTGATTCTATATCTTTTTTAATTATCCATTTAACCAAGTCATATCCGCTTTTTGCATTATAATCAGCAGTAACAATTTTTGTGCCTTGCATAATCATACCCAAATCATAATCTAAACTGACATGAGAAGGACAACCGTTTTTACACATCCAATCAATCGCCTCTTCAAAACTGCGAACCAAAATCTATTCTCTATCCTTTGGTGCTTCTCTTAAATCATCAAGATATAAAGGTTTGTCTCTTTTCATATCTCAAAACTCTCTAATTTAAAATGTAAATTCTCATGTGGATAACCCACGGGATTACATAAAGCTTTCACACCAGATATCTCATACTCTTTCTTTTCGTGAGTATGACCGTATATCCAATATTTCATAGAGCCTTTTTTTAAAAATTCCTCTCCGTTAAATGCAAAAAATGCTGTAGCCTGACTTCTTGCATACTTCTTTTGAGCATGTTCTATTTTAATAGATGGATTTATATGGGTTATCATTACATCACACTCTTTGTATACTTTTTCTATCTTCGGAAGTTCTATCTCAAATATCTCATCATATCTCTCTACTTCAAAGATATATTTATAATCATTTAAGCAGTTTTTCCACATCTCATTGATTGAATAGTATGAAAAATCCCTTTTTGGAAATAGACTTATAAGATAGTTTCCGTCATACCAGCTATCACATCCTCCAAATTTAATACCCTCTACCTCTACCGTGTTTCCATTTAAACAGTATACACCGTCTATACCGTTTAAATTCACTCTTAACTCTTTTACTCTTTCGAAAGAGTTTGCTTTGTATATGTCTGAAATTCTATCATTTATCAGATAGTAATCATGATTTCCAAGTATGCATACTATATATTTGTAGAAATATTTTCTGATTATTTCTACAATAAATACTATCTGTTCATTATGATGACCGAAATCTCCGGCTATGAGGAGAATATCCGATTTTTTATTTTTAAAGAGTGATTTTAAAAATTTAACAATAGTTTCAACATTGAAATCATCGGCTCTAAAATAGTTATCAAAATGTAAATCACTCAAATAATCTATCTGCATTGTAACTCTCTTATAAACTATATTCATCCAATTCTTTATTGTGCAGAAGTTTATCTTATTATTGTTTAACAGTATATTATATACAATATTATGGATAATGCTTATAGGAGAAAAAATGACTGATTTTACAGATAACGAAAGTGCCAAGATATCTCATCATATCAAGTCTATCTCTGAAGATATGTATGAAATAAAAAATATGATAAAAATTCAAAAGCAAGAAACAGAAGATTGATTTTGTTGGAAATTTATTTTTTTAATTTCTTTGTGTATTTGCTACATAATGCCGAATATAATTTGTTACTCTTTGCATCTGCAAAGCTTCTGCGACAATATCACCTCGGGCTAAGGCGAAGTTTGATATAATTTGTTATGCTAGTGATTTGATAGCTTTGGTATCTACAGCAGGTTTCAAACTAAGGCGAAGTTTGATATAATTTGTTATTTATAAAGATAGCGATTGGGTTATTGATATCGTGAAGTTTCAAACTAAGGCGAAGTTTGATATAATTTGTTATGCGGTAGTGATAAATTTCTCGGTTCCAAATGTCATGTTTCAAACTAAGGCGAAGTTTGATATAATTTGTTATGATAAAACAAATTCATAAGCTTCTACTGTAATATCGTTTCAAACTAAGGCGAAGTTTGATATAATTTGTTATAGCACTTTTTGAGTTCGTATTGTTGGGCTTTTGAGTATCTTTTTGAATTATTTTTTTTCGTAAAAGAAAAAAACTATATTTTTAGTTTGATTTGTGGAAAATTTGCTATAATACTTTTGTAACAAATTATATCAGACTTCGCCCTCTGGTTGAAATCATTATGACGGTTAAATACAAATCGAAGTGGGTCATCTGGTTTTTTACCATACCCACCCGTCATTAAATCCTATCATCGCAGTAGTTTAGGTATTCACATTGTGTGCATTTTGCTTCATTTGCACTACTATTTGGAAAAATATCATTTTCTAAAATCTTTTCTATTTTTTTAATAGTATCAAAAAAATCATCTTTTATTTTTGGTGTTATGTTTATCTTATGGAGTTTTAGGTTGTTACTGTAACTTATAAATGCAGTTTTAAAGCTTTTGCTATAGTGATTTTCAAGCAATACTCCATACCTACAAAGTTGTAATATATGAGCATAATTTGGTTTTTTGCTACCGGTATCTTTAAATTCTATTGGGATTATCTCATCTTTATTGACAAGTGCTAAGTCGATTTTACCACAAATATTGAGAGTTTCATTTTCTAAATATTTATCTAAAATCACCTCATAAAACTCTATATTTAGTTTTTTAAACTTTCTATTTTTTGATAACTTTTCTTGGTATCTGTGATAATCTATTCCAAAATTTACATGCCTTGGATAGATAGGTTTTATATTTGTCAACTCTTGAAAATATACAATTCTTGGACAAAAGTGGTATTGTCTGATGAGGTTTATAGGTATCATACGATCTCAAAGCTCTCTGGATGTTTAAAATCTTGCTCATTATAGCCAAAGCTATTGTCTAAATCTTTATCTAATACGGCATTTGTCATAAAGGCTTTATCTATCTCTTTATCGCAATATTTTTTAAAAAGTTTTTTTATAGCTCTTTTTTCACTTACAAGCACATACCCCCAAAATACAGATTTTTGGATAGGTGTTAGTCCCAAATCTTTTAACTCTTCAAAAAGCTTTTTTCTGTTTTTATTGTCTTCTATATCATAGCTTACTATTATTTGACTATACATTATCACCACCTAAAAATGTAACTTTTATATCTATTTTGTTTGGCAAAATATCCACTTATTTTATATATCTGTCTTTGGATGATGCTCTCTAAGGTTAGTTTTTTGTGGTTGTATTTGTATTTTTTTGTAAGTGTTTTTAAGATAGCACTTGCTACATCTTTTTTTATTGTATCAAATTTTTTTACATCTCTTAGTTTTGAGCGAAGTTTTATAATGTTTCTATCCACTACAAAACTCCTATACTCTTCCATAATGTCAAGTACCAAAGACGGCTTACCGCTTCTTGTACTATGAAGCACTCCCATATATGGCTCAAGCCCTGCATTTATGCAAGATTTGTAAATGAAATTTTGCAAAATCGCATATCCGTAATTGAGTGTTATATTTGTGATCTCCTCACTATATCTTTTTGTGCGATATTCAAAACTTGGTGGCAAAAGCTCCATACTTTTTAGATAACTAAAATATTTATCGGCACAAACTCCCTCAATTCCTAAAATAAACTCTTTTGAGAGTTCTTTTTTGTTTTTTAGCTGTAAAATTGATTTGTCAAAAAAGCTTATTGTCTCTGATTTTAACTCATTTTGGATATTTCTGCTACTATAAAGCATTGTAGCTCTTTGGTTTTTTAGCTTGCCAATTATCAATCTCCTTGCCAACTCTAAACCCATGTCATTTTTACAAGCTAAGTATTGATTTGCTCGAACTTGAACTGATTTGTGTTCATATAAAGTATGTAAAGCACTAAAAGAGTTAAAAGTATTGAAAAATATCTTTATACCTCTTTGACTGCAAGCATGTATCAAATCGCTTGATAGGATTACTCCTTTATTTAATACTTGGATAGTTTTTACTCTATTGAGTGCTGTCTCGTTGATAACACTTCCATCTTTTTTTATAACAAGTCTTTGTGATTTTAGCCCTAAAAAAAGACCAAAATCATTTATTATTATATGTTTCATATATATTCAAATTATTCTATTTTTTTAACATATTTTTGTGATATGTTGAAATTTTGGTGATTTTTACTCATTTATTGCTTTTTTTCTCCAAGATTTTTTAGGATTATCTCTTTTTTGTCTTTATTTATATTAGCTTTATATGATAATGTAATAGTTTCATTGTCATTATCAATTAATGTAACATTTGCTTTTAACTCCCTGTTTTTGCCATCATATTTTTTGTCTGTTTTGTTATCTCTCATACTATTTATATATTTAGAATAGATAAAATTATCATTTTCTATATATTTATCAACAAACTTATTAAAAAATATATTATTTTTAGCACAATTAAATTCATCAAATAATTCAAATTTAATATCGCTAAATTTTGTTTTTATAAAAGTTACCTCAATACTACACCGTTTAGCTTCTGTTACAATATATTTTAGTTTTGATATATATTCTTTTATCTCATCAACATTTATATTTATTTCATAAACACTTGGAGTATTTTTATCAACCAGCAAACAATCTATCAAATCAGCTACTTTTAAAGGGATTGTGTTTTTACTAAAAAATGGTATAGGTTTGATATCGCCATCTATTATATAGTTTTTAGTTGCTATATCTTTATTTCCTTGCACTTGCCAAGTGTTATTTCTGTTGATTCTAAATTTTGGATTTCCAAGAATTGGTAAAGTGTATTTATGTTGTTTTTTGCCTCTTTTTCTTTTATGGTTATTTTCTTTTACTTGTTTGTGATGTTCTGGCAGAGTAAACATCTCTTTTAAAAGTTCTTCTAAAACTTTTATATCAAGTGTAGATTTATTGTTATCTGTCTTAAATAGATTTTCTTTATTTGATAGTTTTTTATAAACTGCTTTATAAAGTTTATGGCTATATGGTGGGATATTTTTTATCTTACTCCATTCTAATAGTTTTGTTTTTTTCTCATCAAAAAATATATCTATTATCTCTTTTCTTGATGTAGCATATCTTAGATTATCTAAAAATTTTAATATTTTTAGGTTTGATTTGTCTTTTTTCTTAAATAACTCATATATAAGGTTAGATGATTTTTCTACATCTATTAAGATATGTTTTGTTTCATCTATATTTTGAAGCTCTTTTATAAACTTTTTTTGCCCTTGTTATTTTGATAAACCAGTCCAAACTCCATTAAAACATCTAATTTATTAAAATCTTTATCTATATGTTTGTAATGCTCACTATAAATAGTATCATCAAAAAGTTTATATGAACCAATATCTTTTGCTTTTATAAATGTCTGTTTTTTTGATAGATAATCTATCTTTGACTCCATATAGATATCATCAAATTCAAAAATAGGCTCGATAATAGTTTCTTTTTTGAAGCTATTTTGATGTTTTATTTTTGCATTTGATAGATAAAATACCACCATCGCATCTATGGCATGTGAGTGACTATCTTGGATATCTTCTTTAAAAAGATGATTTATCTCACCTGTATTTTCATCAACCGCCAATGATTTTCTTGTAGCACTTACAAGTGTGCCATCTATGGTTTTGCTATATACTTTTATGTTTTTAAACTCATTTGGATATTTTTGTGAGAGTTTTTCATAGATAAGTTTTGAGAGTCTTTTTTGAGTTCCATTTGTGATAGTTTTGATTTTGTCCAATTTTACTATTTCAAATGCTTTTTTAAACTCATCACTACTATTATCTAAAAACAAAGCATATCGAAGGACTATTTGCTGATTTAGTTTTAGGTTATTGAAGTTTGTAAAATCATCTACATTTATAGTTACAAGTCCTTTTTTTATTTGATTTATTATCTCATCTCTATCTGTAGTTTTAAAGATAGCTTGGAGATGATTTTCATGCAAATTATCAAGTTTGTATATGGTAGCATCTTTTTGCCTGTTTCCCTCTGTGCTACAATATATCATATTTGCTTTTGAGTTATATACCCCTTTGCTTTGAGGCAATATATGATCCCAATCCCCTTTATCAAATTTCTCTCCTGTATAAGGGCAGATATTTATATTTAGTTTGTCTTTATGCTCTAATTTTAACTTTTTTATTTCACTGTTGTTTGCTCTTTTGATTTCATTTAGGTTTAGTTCAAATTCAAATCTATTTTGTTCTAAGTTTATCTCCAAAGTATCTATATCTGCTATATCACCTTTTGTGATATTTTGAGTTATCTCATAAGCGATTTTGTCTAACATAAAATCAAGCATACCATCAATTGGCTTTGCTACATCACTAAGGAGTCTTTTTGCTATTGGAATTTTTTCATCGCTTCTTATACCATTTTCTATACTACAAACCTTGCAAGTTTTGGAAAATCCACTAAGATCTTTAAAAAGTATCTCATAGGTTTGTTTGCATATATTTATCACTCTTGATATATTTTTGCTATCTATTTGCTCTACTTCATCAAGGTAGCTATTTTGTATATCTATCTCTTTTAGTATAGATTTGATATTTTGCAAAGTATTTGGAAGATTTTTTATAAGCTTTTTTAACTCCTTATCATCTACACAAGATTTGTTCTCAAAACAAGATAGTACCACACTATAAAAACCATTTTGATATTTTTTTGCTTCATTTGAGATAAGTTCTAACTGAGTTTTTAACCCACGAATATTTTTAATACCATCTAAAAATTTATCTGCTTCCTCTGGAGTGAAGTTGTAAGAATAGAGTGGTTTTAGAAGCAAATGTTTTGCATTATTTTTATATGGTGTATTTGTTTGGCATATCTCAAAAATAGAAGTTGTTTCTACATATATGCCACTATGGATCTGTTGTTCTTCTTGATAGTATTTTGAAGCTATCTCTTTGAGTGTGTTATATACATCTTTACCAAAAGTTTTTTTAAACTCTGTTATAGATGAAGTTTTGCCTTTGTTAAATATTGCTTTATGTTTAAAAACATTTCTAGGGTTTAGCTCTTTTGTAGTGATCTCTGGTGTAGCATCGAGTATCCTTTGTAGATACTTGCTGTATGTATAGTCCTTTTTTATAAATTGATTATTTTTTGATGGTTTTGTTTTGGTTAGGTTTTCTTTTTTAAACTCTCCAATACTACTAATCAAAAGGTTTGAAAAATATTCATTTTCCAAAATCTTATCTATCGCCACTTTTAGTTCGTCTGTAATGACTTCTGGTTTTATAAGCATACTATTACATTTATAAGTATCACGATTGTTCATATCTTCATAAGGTGGTATGATTAAGAGAGGATTGCACTTTTGTAAAAATACTTCTAAATCATCATAGTTATTTAATACTTCAAAAAGCTCTTTTCTTCTTTGTTTTTCATCATCAGTTTTATAGTGATGTGATAAAAAATATCTTTTTAGTATCTCGTATCTTGGTTTATGTGAAGAGTTGTGATTGAAAAACTTTCTAAGCACTCTTAGTTGAAGGTTTGAGACATTACCCACAAGATTAAAAAAGCTCTTTTTGTCATCTATGAAATCAAATTCTTGTATCTCAGCTTGTATCTCTTTTAGATATTGTTTTCTTGGTTTGCTTCCTGTTTGTATCTCTTTTGTTATATTTTGCAAAAAATCTTTTAACAATTTTAAATCTTTTTTGATTGTGTTTGTAAAATCAGCTTGAAACTCTTTGTAAAATTCTTGTTTTTTCTTTTTGTATTCATTATCTATTTTGTTTATACTATCTTCTAAAAATTTTAAAAGCTCTTTTTCGCTTTCATATTTATCAAACTCTTTTTCAAAATCCTCTTTTGTATATAAGCCTTTTAAATCTTCTAAATACTTATCTATAAACTCTCTTGTCCTATCTTGCAAAGTTTCAAACTCATTTTCTACACTTAAAAATGTATATCCACGATTGTTAAGCAGTCCATTGATAAGCTCTATTTGATTTTTACCAAAATCATTTTGATTTAAAATCTCCCAAAGCAATCTTTTGGATAGTTTTCTTCTTTTGTAGTTTCTAACTCTGTGCCTGTTTTCTCTTCTGCTTTTTTTAGAAAAATTTATAGCACCTTTTTCAACTATAATTGTCGTTGCTTTTTTATCTACAATCTCATTATTATCTGTTTTAGCTATAAAAACACCATTATTTTTTGCACCCATATCTATGCAAATTGATAATTTCACTACCATCCTTTTGATCTGCAATTATGTATGGATTATATCAAAAATGGAGATAACATATCAATCTTTTTGCTTGATTGCTATTTTAGACAGATATGTTATCAATATTTAGGCATTTGGTTTTTAATTTGTTATTTTATCAGTTTTTCATCAAGCTTCAAAGCTTCGTTGCTCATGATGCCGATACCTTTTTCAAGTACATTTTTTGCTATTTCCTTTGCATCATCCAAAGAGTGCATAAAGGCTGAGCCACATTGGTAGATGTTTAGCTCGGGTATATCCTCTTGAGTTTTTACATTTAAAACATCTCTCATAGATTTTTCCCAAGCTACAACTACCCTATCTTCACTCGGTTCTCCTATCACACTCATATAAAATCCCGTTCTACAACCCATGGGGGAAATATCTATGATCTCCACATCATCGCCGTTTAAATGGTCTCTCATAAATCCGGCAAAAAGATGCTCCAAAGTGTGAGTTCCCTCGGGTGACATTATTTCTTTATTGGGTTTGGTAAATCTAAGATCAAATACGGTTATCGTATCTCCGCAAGGAGTTTGCATTTTCTTTGCCACTCTTACTGCTGGTGCGGGCATCTTTGTATGATCCACTAAAAAACTATCAAGCATTGGCATATCTCACCTCCATTTTTTATCGATATTATAGTATAATAACTCTTATTTTCTACAAAAAGTCAAGATTGTTTTTAGTCTTATTGCTTTATATTGCTATAATTTTCGATATGATATTTTTTGAAAATATATTTTTATTGTTTTAGTTTTGGCAATTTGTAAACGGTTTTAAATATTATAAGGATAAAGATGAATGTAACAGTGATTGGTGCAGGATATGTAGGACTTGTAACAGGGACATGTTTTAGTGAAATGGGAAATAATGTAACTTGTGTAGATATTGATGAGAAAAAAATTGAAAATTTAAAAAAAGGGATAATTCCTATTTATGAGCCTGGGCTTGAGCCAATGGTTTTAGAAAACTACAAAAAAGGAACTCTTCAATTCACAACAGATATAAAAGAAGCCCTAAAAAAAAGTGATATAGTTTTTATAGCAGTAGGGACACCTATGAGTGAAGATGGAAGTGCTGATTTACAATATGTTTTAGCAGTAGCAAAAGATATAGGTAAATATATGACTCATTATATGGTGGTAGTAGATAAATCAACTGTGCCAGTAGGAACAGCTGATAAAGTAAAAGAAACTATTCAAGTTGAACTTGATAAAAGAGGAGTAAATATTCCTTTTGATGTAGTTAGTAATCCAGAATTTTTAAAAGAGGGTGCAGCTATTAGTGATTTTATGAAGCCAGATAGAGTAGTTATCGGTGCTGAAAATGAAAAAGCGATGGAAGTGATGAAAGAGCTTTATAGACCTTTTACGATGAATCACGAAAGATTTATAGGAATGGATGTAAGAAGTGCAGAACTTACTAAATATGCAGCAAATGCTATGCTTGCAACTAAAATTTCTTTTATGAATGAGATGAGTCAAATCGCTGAGAGAGTAGGAGCTGATATAAATATGGTTCGTCATGGAATAGGAAGTGATAGCAGAATTGGATATAGTTTTATCTATCCTGGATGTGGATATGGGGGAAGTTGTTTTCCAAAAGATGTAAATGCATTAGTAAAAATAGCAAAAGATAGTGGGTATGAGCCAAAAATCATTCCAGCAGTTGAAGAAGTAAATGCAG
>JAMOOV010000059.1 GCA_027065125.1 Campylobacterales bacterium
TCACCTATCGTTTCAAACAAGAATCACTTGTTAAATATATTCCATTTGAAGAGTTTGAACAAGAATATCAAACGGATGATGCAGTTATTAAACAAGTTGCTAAAAAAGCTTTAGGTTATACGGAAGCAAAAGAAGAATCTGATGATGTGAAAGAAAATTGAGTGTCGTAACGATAGCTTATTTTTTTACACAAAGATCCCAATAAACAAAAGTACTAAAGTGTCAGATAAAAAGTTGATTGTGAAATCAGAATAAAATTTAATGCGAAATTTACTTCATATTTGATGTCTCAACTTATTCTTGAACAAATGTAAATTTTTAAGAAAATTATGAATATATTAATAAAATCCCGTAAAGATTGAAAAATATGTGATATACTCAATTTAAATTAATTATATCCCTATAAATAGATAGTTTATACTATAAATCCCTAAGAGAGAGATATAATCCCAGAAAATGGATAAAAAAAATGTTTATTGCTTTTAAAAGTGAGATACTACCAAGCTCTTGTAAATTAATCGGTTACTCCTGGCTACTACATCATTTTCATATTAATTCGCCTTGTATTTTCATTTCATAGAGCCTAAACTAGACTCAAGCCAATTTTACCGCTGTTGTAGTCTATCGAAATTACTTCAATTTTTGGCAGATATTGATTGAGTGTCAATATTTCCAGTGGATGCTTCAGCTTTTTTGTACTCATTTTTGAGATATGAATCAACCCATCATTTTTCAGACCGACATCAACAAATGCTCCAAAGTCAGCTATATTTCTGACGATACCGCTTATAAAACTGCCTTCTTTAAGCATCTTGATATCACTAAAACCTTCTTTAAAGGGAATGTCCTGTAAATCTTCTCTTGGATCAAATCCTGGTTTTTGCAACTCTTTTATAATGTCTTGTAGAGTTTGCACTCCGATATCCAGCTCTTTTGCTGTTTGATGTATATTTAAACTATTGAGATCTATGTTTTGTAGATATAAAGCTGCCTGATAATTTTCAGGATGTATGCCAGTATTGTCAAAAATATTTTTGGAGTCTTTGATACGAATAAAACCAACTGCTTGCTCGTACGCTTTTTTTCCTAAACCTTTTACATTGAGAAGCTGGCTTTTTGTTGTAAAGTTTCCATGCTTATCTCTGTAGCTGATTATATTTTTTGCTATTGTATTGCCTATGCCGGCTACATGTGTAAGCAGTTCGGCAGATGCCGAGTTTATATCCACCCCTACACGGTTGACTATATCCATAGTTGTATCATCTAGGCGCTTTTTAAGTTGCTTTTGGTCAACATCATGTTGATACTGCCCGATACCGAGAGATTTTGGGTCTATTTTTACAAATGTTGCCATAGGGTCACGCACTCTTTGAGCTATAGAAATTGCTCCTCTTATGGTTACGTCCAAAGTAGGGTACTCATCTTGTGCCAGTTTAGACGCGCTGTATACTGAGGCTCCGGCTTCTGATACAACTGTATAACTCAGATTGGCATTTTCTTCAGAGTTGAGTTTTGCAAAAAATTCCTGTGTCTCTCTTGAGGCTGTGCCATTACCTATTGCTACGCCTGTTATGTCATACTTCTTTGCAAGAAAAAGCACTTTTTCTTTGGCTGAATTGTAGTCCTCTTTAGGCTTCGTTGGATAAATTACCGCATGCTCAAGATAGTTGCCGTTTTCATCTATGACAGCCAGTTTACAGCCGCTAACAAATGCCGGGTCAACACCTAAAATTACTCTGTTGGTTACAGGTCTGCTCATCAGTAGCTGGCTCAAGTTTTTTCCAAAAAGAGAAATAGCCGAAGTGTCGGCTTTTTCTTTAAGCTGGGCATATACTTCTCTTTCCAGTGAAGGATAAAGCAGTCTTTTAAAACCATCCTTATAAGCTTCAAAGAGTAAAACAGAACTGCTTTTTGCGTTTTTTGGAATTTTGTATTGTTTGATATTTTCAAAAATTCTGTCTGTATCTATAGCTATTTTAACACTTAATTCCTTTTCTTTTACGGCTCTCATAATAGCTAGGTATCTATGAGACGGAATGTACGCTACTTTTTCACTTTTATCTGCAAGGTTTTTATAACTGCCTGCAGGATTGAAAGTCTTTGTTTTCTTGGTTTCTAGGTTCCCAAATCTCAGTATTGTATTACGGACAGCTTCTCTCTCTCGAGGAAGTTCGGCATATCTCTCCGCTAAGATGTCCTGAGCTCCTTTGATTGCATCTTCAACAGTTTTAATCTCTTTTTTTAGAAACTTTTTAGCTTCTGTTTTAAATTCCTGTACCGTGAGTCTGCCAGTTTGTAAACTGTTTGCTAAAGGAGTAAGACCGTTTGCTACAGCAGCGGTTGCTCTTGTGTTTTTTTTCTCTTTAAAAGGTCTGTATATATCTTCAAGCACTCTCAGCGTATCTGCTTTTTCAATGCTTACTTTAAGCCCTTGCGTAAGTGTAGCTCTTTCTTGTATGAGACGACTCACTTCTGCTTTTCTGTCTAAAAGTTTTTTACTGCTGAGATAGATTGATTCAAAATCACGAAGGACTTCATCATCAGCTGCTCCTGTCATCTCTTTGCGATACCTTGCAATAAAGGGAATGGTAGCTCCGTCATCGAGAAGTTTGAGTATATTTTTTATATGTTCTTGTTGTAGCTTGGTTTTTTGACAAAGCAGGGCAATGAGTGTTTGCATGACTTAAGTTCTTTTTTTCGTTTTTTTATGGCGAGGTTTTTTATTTTTAGGCTCAGTTGCTTTTTTGAGTGGTGTATGTGTAAAAGATTCTAATTCTTTTTGAGGAAGCTCACACTTCATCATAAACTCTAAAGTTTCAAGTGTCT
The DNA here is from genome assembly GCA_027065125.1 of Campylobacterales bacterium. Taxonomy (GTDB): domain Bacteria; phylum Campylobacterota; class Campylobacteria; order Campylobacterales; family JALSKU01; genus JALSKU01. The sequence continues at coordinate 2,827 of JAMOOV010000059.1, forward strand.
TCTCATCTTGGGCGCTTACAAAGAGGATGGA
>JAMOOV010000060.1 GCA_027065125.1 Campylobacterales bacterium
CAAAAATCAAACAATTCCAAGAGTTAAAAAACTCTTGAAAGTGTTCTTTGAAAGTTTACTGTTACTATGCTATTGTCTTTTTTACTTTTTTCTCCGCTTAAGCTATTCTTTATAGGATTGCTTAAAAGTTTTATTATATATATAATACCATAATTATCATATCAAAACAATTAAAAACCAATCAATACTCTCTCTTTTTTTTGATATATTGCACACTTTTCATAACCAAAACTTTTTGCAAAATCAACCAACTCTTTTGACTTAAAACCGACTTGTTCGGGTTTGTGAGCATCTGATGCAAAAGTAATGGGTATATCATATTGTACTATCAATTCCATAAGTTCTTTTGAGGGATATATCTCTTTACAAGGCTTTCTAAGTCCTGCAACATTTAATTCTACCGTCATATCAGACTCTTTTATGGCTTTTATCGCATTTTTTGCTAAAATTCTTACATCTTTTTTAGGTTTAAAATCAAACACCTTTATAAGATCCAAATGTCCAACGATATCGAAATATCCACTTTTTACCATAGCTTCTATGGCATCAAAATAATCTTGCCATATCTTGTCTATATCTCTATTTTTATACTCTCCTATAAATTCCGGATTGTCAAATCCCCATCTGTTTAAAAAGTGTACGGATCCGATAAGATAATCAACTTGTGAGTTTAAAACTCTCTTGTCCATATGATAAGGCAGATAGTCGACTTCATACCCCAATAATACAACTATATCTTTCTCATATCTCTTTTTGAGCTCTTTAATTGATTCTTCGTATAAATGCATATCATCAAAACTCATTCTATATTTTTTATCAAAATCCATAGGAGCATGGTCACTGAAACCAAAATATTTTGTTTGATTTTTTATAGCTTGTTCAATATATTCAAAACTCTCTCCCGTCGCATGGTTGCAAAGCTTTGTATGGTTGTGTATATCGACTATCATATCTTCCTCAATTTTATTTTAATAGAAATTATATTATAATAATGCAAATATTTCAATGAACGGAGATAGCTTATGACACAAGAAGAGTTAGATGCATTGATGAATGGTGAACTTGACGATGAAGAGGTGGAAGAAGATTCAAGCCAAGAAGCAGAGCAAGAGACAGAAACAAAAAATAAAAATGAAGAAGATTATAAATTAGATGGTGAAACTTCTTGGCCTCCGCCTCCGCCAACCGAAGATCATAAAGTGGTCGAGCAGCTTGATGATGTTACCAGGGATTCCGAGGTTAAGGCTACGGAGATATTTGACAAGCTTGAAGCTATTAGTGATTTTATTATGCAAGTTGAGAATGATGCCAATGATGTTTCGGCAACCATTCAAAAAAATATAGATGTTTTCAAAAAATTATCAGGCAAATTTCCGGATATAAAAGTATTTGAAGAGAATTTGCAAAATAATGAAAAAGCTCTAAAAGATATAGAAAATCTCATATCAAATGCTCAAATGTCAAGCGATGAGATTATGATGATAATGGATATCATGCAGTATCAAGATATCCATAGACAAAAGATTGAAAGAGTTATAAATGTCATAAGAACTCTTGCAAGTTATATGAATTCTCTCTTTTCAGCGGGAAAAGATGATACCAAAAGAGTTAGTTCCGCCGTACATATAGCAGGAGATACTTCTACCGAAGATGTCGTAAGCAATGACGATATTGAAGCACTTATTGAAACTCTCGGTAAAAAATAGGAGAAATTTTGACAAAAAAAAGAGTGGAGCTTCTTTCACCTGCGGGTAATTTTGAAAAACTTAAAATTGCCCTTACTTATGGAGCTGATGCCGTATATGGTGGTTTTAGTTCTTTAAGTTTAAGAAATAGATCAGTAAAAGAATTTGATGAAAATTCATTTAAAGATGCTGTAAATTATACTCATAAACTCGGCAAAAAGATATATTTTACCCTAAACGGATTTCCATACAATTCTCAAATCAAACTTGTAAAAAAGAGTATTGAAAAAGCAGTTGATATGAAGGTGGATGCTTTTATAGTATCAACTCCCGGAGTTATAAAACTCACAAAAGAGATAGCACCCCACATACCCATACATTTATCAACTCAAGCAAATGTTATGAATTATCTTGATGCCGAAGTTTATCGCGATCTTGGTGTTAAAAGAATTATAGCAGCAAGAGAGATAAGCTTAAAAGATTTGAGTGAGATAAAAAAGAGACTACCTGAGCTTGAACTTGAGATATTTGTTCATGGCTCTATGTGTTTTGCATATAGTGGCAGATGTCTTATAAGTTCCTTGCAAAGTGGTAGAGTTCCAAACAGAGGCAGTTGTGCCAATGATTGCAGGTTTCCATATACTCTTTATGCTAAAAACGAAGATAGCGGAACACTATTGAAACTTGAGCAAAACGACAATGGAACTCACATCATGAATGCAAAAGACTTAAACCTCTCATCATATGTGGATGAGATATTAAAAAGCGGGGTAATAGACTCTTTAAAGATAGAGGGAAGAACAAAAAGCCCATACTATACTGCTATAACTGCAAGAACATACAAAATGGCGATAGACGACTACTATCAAGATCTATTTGATAAGCAAAAGTATGAAAAAGAACTTTTAAGTACAAAGCATAGAGGATTCAACGAGGGTTATTTGGTAAAAAGACCTTACGAAAAATCTGATACTCAAAATCTTGAAGAATCTATTAGCGAAGGCACACATCAAGTTTATGCCATAGTGGATGAAAGCGGAGAGTATTTTTTTGCAAGAGATAAAGTGGAACTTTTTCAAGAGTACGAAGTGGTATCTCCACTTGATAAAGATATAAAAATGTGCGATAATGATATAGGTTCAATTTGTAAAAAAAATGATAGATACTTGATAAGTTTTAAAAAAATGATCGCAAAAAATGGCAAAAGTTACGAAGAGATACATAGTGGCAATACAAATGCGATACAGCTTCCTTGCAAATTGCCAAGTTTTAGTTTTTTTAGAAAAAAGATAAAGGATTAGGATGAAATTTGTTTCTATAATAATGGGTAGCAAAAGCGATAATGCTATTATGCAAGAGTGTACCAACATACTTGATAAATTTTATGTACCTTATGAGATAATCATCTCTTCGGCACACAGAAGTCCCAAAAGAACTCATGATTATGTAAATAATGCTGAAGAAAGAGGAGCTAAAGTTTTTATAGCCGGAGCAGGAATGGCAGCCCATCTTGCAGGAGCAATTGCCGCTATAACAACCAAACCGGTCATAGGTGTTCCGTTAAAAGGCGGTGCACTTGATGGACTTGATGCACTTTTAAGTACCGTTCAAATGCCAGCGGGTATGCCTGTAGCCACGGTTGCCATGGGGAAAGCCGGAGCCATTAATGCAGCATATTTATCTATGCAAATACTTGCTTTGGAAGATGAAGACTTAAGAGCCAAACTACAAGAAGATAGAGTACTAAAAGCTAAAAAAGTTGAGATAGATTCTAATGAAATAGAGCAATTTTTATAAGGAGACTCTGTGCAAAACTGGTTAAAATTTGATGAATTTTGTCTTTTGGTCGATCTTGACAAAGATGTAGTAAATGATATGATAAAAAGAGGTGTCTTGACAACCAAAACGGAAAATGGAGAAGTTTTTATAGAGGCCAACAAAGGGGCTGTCGCCGTTATGCCGAAAAAAGAAGATATAATTTTACAAAATAATGAAGCTATTCCTTTGGGAACGGAATTTGTCGAAAAAACTATAGGCACTATCTTACAACTTCACAAAGAGGTACTTGACGGAAAAGATGAAACTCTTGAGGCATTAAAAAGTGAAAATAGTTTTTTAAAAGAGGCTTTACTTTCTATGCAAACTCTTTATGATGAAGATAGAAAAACGGTAGAGAGTTTAAACAAACAACTTAAAATTACCCAAAAAGAGCTTGAATTTTGCAGAAGAAAATATAAAATGATGTGGAATAAAGCGATAGAAAACTATAAAAAATAGGAGGTAAAAATGGCAGAAAAAAAACAACAAAAAAGAGTTGTCTTATTTACCGCTCCGGGATGCCATTGGTGTACTACTGCTAAAAATTACTTTAAAAAAAATAATATAAGGTTTAGAACCATAGATATAAGTAGAGATAATAATGCTGCTAAAGATTGCGAAAGACACGGATGTCGTGGTGTTCCTGTCGTCATGATAGGAAGCAGATGGATTTGCGGTTTTGATAAAAATAAAATAAATAGAGAATTAAATATAAAAGGATAAGAGTGCTGAATTTTAGTCAAATGTTGTTAAAACTTCAAGAGTATTGGAGCGATAAAGGTTGCAATATAATACAACCTTATGATATACCTGCAGGTGCCGGAACTTTTCATAATGCTACATTTTTAAGAAGCCTTGGAAACAAGCCTTGGAGTGCGGCCTATGTTGCACCTTCTCGTAGGCCGACTGACGGTAGATATGGTGAAAACCCGAATAGACTGGGAAGTTATTATCAATTTCAAGTGCTTATAAAACCAAGTCCAGATAACATACAAGAGTTATATCTTAGAAGCTTGGAAGCCCTTGGGCTTGATTTAAAGCATCACGATATCAGATTTGTTGAGGACAACTGGGAAAGTCCGACTCTTGGAGCATGGGGGCTTGGCTGGGAAGTGTGGATAGACGGTATGGAAGTAACACAATTTACCTATTTTCAACAAGTAGGAGGATTTGCTTGTCATCCGGTTTCCGTTGAGATAACTTATGGAGTTGAAAGACTCGCTATGTATCTTCAAGGTGTTGATAATGTGTATGATATTATCTGGAATGAGAATGAAAACGGTGTGACCACTTATGGCGATGTTCATAAAGAAAATGAGTACGAATTTAGTAGATACAATTTTGAAGTAGCCGATACGGATATGCTTTTTAATTTATTTGACAACTCAAGCAAAGAGTGCAAAAGATGTCTTGAGGAAAATTTACCTCTACCGGCTTACGATCAATGTCTTATGGCTTCACATACTTTTAATGTATTGGATGCCAGAAAAGCTATATCGGTAACAAGCAGACAAAATTATATTTTAAAGATAAGAGAATTGGCAAAAGGATGTGCCGAAAAATGGATGGAGATACAGCAGTAAATGAAAATTGTAGAAATTTATAAAATTTTAGACAAAATCGCTCCTTTTGAAACTCAAGAGAGTTGGGATAACAGTGATCTTATCGTGGGTTCAATGCAAAGTAATTTTGATAATATTTATCTAAGTCTCGATATAGATAGCGATATGATAGAAAGTTTGGAAAACAACTCTCTTTTGATAACACATCATCCTTTGATCTTTAAAGGATTGAAGCAGATAAATTTTAACAAATATCCATCCAATATTTTAAAAAAATTGATAGAAAAAGATATATCTCTCATAGCTATGCATACAAATTATGATAAAGCCCATTTAAATAGATATGTTGCAAATCATATTTTGGGATACAAGATAACATCTTGTGAGGATTTTATATGCTACTTTGAAGTTGAAGATACATTTGAAAACTTTGTAAACAGTGTGTCAAAGTCACTGAAACTTCCCTGTATAAAAACCGTAAAATGTAAAGACTTTATAAAAACTGCGGCCATAACCACTGGTAGTGGGGGTGAACTTATACCATTTGTTGATGCGGATTGTTATCTAAGCGGAGACATTAAATATCATCAAGCCTATGAGGCTATGGAGAACAATCTTAACCTTATAGAGATAGGACATTTTGAGAGTGAGATATTTTTTGTTGAAAGTTTGAGTAAAAATTTGAAAAATTTTGATATTCAAGCTATAATTACAAATTCAAAAAACCCATTTACATACAAAACAATAAATAAGGAATAAAATGAACAAGTATTTAAAACAATTGATTGAATTATCAGAAATTGACAAAGAGATAGATGCTTTTGGACCCAAAATCGAAACCGTCGAAAAAGAGTTGAAAAATGTAGTTAAAAAGCAAGATGATTTAATAGCAAAAAAAGAGAGCTGCATTGAAGACAAAAAGGAAAATGAGTTAAAAATTAGACAACATGAATTGCATCTTGCAGAATTAAGTGAAAAACTAAACTCTATAAGCAAAAAAAGCTCAGCCATAAAATCAGAAAAAGAGATGAAAGCTTTACAGCTTGAAGAGGATATTACAAAAGAGCAGTTAGATTTTGCAAATGAAGAGATAGAAAGATTGCAAAAAGCTAATGAGATAAAAAATGAATTCATAGCCGATATAGAAGAAGAGATCGAAGAAGTTTCAAAAATAGTAGAAGAGACTAAAAAAGAAATTGAAGCAAAACTAAAAGAGCTTGAGAAAAATAGAGAAGAGATTTATGCAAAAAGGGAAAAACTTCTTTCAAAAATCAATCAAAAAATTCTTGAATTTTATCATAAAGTTAGAAAATGGGCGGGTAATACAACAGTAGTTCCGGTTAAAAAACAGGCTTGTTACGGATGTTATATGAAAATAAACGATAAGACATATGCTTCAGTTATAAAAAGTGAAGATATCGTTACTTGTCCTCATTGTGGCAGGATCTTATATATAGAAGAGACAACTGAAGAATCATAAAGAGATAGCATTGCTTAAAAATAGAGAAAAAAATACTCTTTTTGAGCAATGCTTTATAATAATTTACTTTGTTATTGCTATTTTTTTATATATTTTATCAATTCCATATTTGATATATCTAAGTTTTAAAAAAAAATACAAAGAATCAATTCCTGATAGATTTTTTCCATATAAAAACTCTTTTTTTAATCAAAATGATATATGGTTTCATGTTTGTTCTCTTGGAGAAGTAAAATCTATACAACCCATTATAGAGAGATTAGACACAAATGTAAACATATCCGTCATTACCGATACGGGCTATGAAGAGGCAAGAAAACTTTCAAAAAATGTAAAATTTTTACCTTTTGAAATATTTCAACCGTTTTGGCAAAAAAGACAAAAAGTTCTTGTAGTGCTTGAAGCGGAACTATGGTATATGCTATTTTTTGTAGCTAAAAAAAAAGGCGATAAAACTATTTTATTGAATGCAAGAATTTCAGATAACTCCTATAAGTCATACAAAAAATTCTCTTTTTTTTATAGATTTATCTTTAAACATATAGACGAAGTTTTTGCCCAAAGCAACAAAGATGCCAAAAGATTAAAAGAGCTTGGTGCAAATAATGTTAAAGTGGTCGGCAACATCAAATCTTTTTCAAATTTTGAAGTTACCAAAAATCTTCAAAAACCAAAAGATAGTAGATTGGTAGTTTTATCAAGTACTCATGAAAAAGAGGAGAAACTAATACTTCAAAATATAAACATAAAAAAAGGTATGAAAATAGTCATCGCACCAAGACATCCTGAAAGATTTAATGAAACAGATAAATACTTAAAACAATATAGTATAAAAAAAGATTTGACATATAGCAAATACACATTATCACAAAATTTTGAAAGTGATATAACTTTATGCGACAAAATGGGAGAATTGATCAATATATATGCCATTTGTGATATCGTATTGTTGTGTGGTTCTTTTATTGATGGTATCGGGGGACACAATCCTCTTGAACCCGCATATTTTAATCTCCCTATAATAAGCGGTAAACACTTTTTTAACCAACAAACACTATATGGCATGATAGAAAATATCTATATAGCAAACGAAAAAGATATAGATTCTCTTTTAAGTAAAGATTTGCAAAAATCTTATATAAAAGATAAGATAGATATAGAACCTATTGTTGAAGGCATAAAAAATGTGGTATGAAAAAAAAGATGATTTTATAGTTTTTAGTATAAAAACTATCCCAAACTCTAGCAAAAACATCATGGCAGAAATCATAGATGATAAGTTAAAAGTCAAGATAAAAGCACCCGCTGTAGAAAATGCAGCAAATAAAGAATTGATAAAATTCTTTTCAAAAGAGTTCAAAGTCCCAAAGTCAAGTATAGAATTTTTATCTGGAACGACAAGTAAGCAAAAAAAATTAAAATTGCCAATCAATCAAAAAATAGAAGATTTCATAAAAACTAAAGGATTATCATGAAAACAGAAAAAGCATATAAGTTACTATCCATACAGGAAAATATATCTAATCGTTCAGCAAAAGAGTTGATAGACAAAGGAGTTGTTTACATAGGCAATAAAAAAGTAGCCATAGCAAGAGGCGAAGTTAAAATAGATACGAAATTTAAAGTCAAAAAGATAGAAAAAATCAAAAAAATCTTTGAAGATAAAGATATAGTAGCTATAGACAAACCCGCTTTTTTAACCAGTGAAGAGGTTGCCAAAAAGATAGGTTTTCCTCTTTTAAATAGACTCGACAAAGAGACAAGCGGGGTTTTGTTGCTATACAAAAATGATGATTTTAGACAAAAAGCTATCAATGAATTTAAAAACCATAGAGTTTTAAAAGAGTATATTGCTTGGGTTGAAGGAAAAGTAGCTGAAGAGATAGAGATAAATTCCCCCATACTAACCATAAAAAATAAAAAAGGTAAAGCATATAGCAAAATTTCGCCCGAAGGTAAAGAAGCTATCACTTTTATAGAGCCTATTTTGATAGAAGGCAATAAATCAAAAATAAAAGCAACTATAAAAACAGGTAGAACTCATCAGATAAGGGTACATTTAAAAAGCATAGGACACCCCATCATAGGTGATACTCTATATGGAGGAAAGCCTTCATATAGAGTTATGCTACATTCAAGTAAACTTGCAATACTTCAATATAAATTTGTATCAAATGAAGATAAAAACTTTGATAATCCTTGATTTTAATATCTATCTTATATAATTAAATATATAATTAAATATATTTGCCGAACAATATCTCTTGCAAAGGAATAAGGGAATGCGAAAAGTAATATTAATTATTTTTGCTATAATCTTTTTATACGGGAAGGGCAAAATTACTCTTTCAAAGAAAGAGCAATTTTTTTTAAATACACACTCTATGGTTTGTATATCAACCTCCACTTGGGAACCTTTTAATACCATAAAAAACCATAAACTTACCGGTATAGCTGTTGATTATTGGAACAATGTCAAAAAACAGTTACAGATCAAATCAAAATGTAAAATCGAAAAAAACTGGAGTAGTGTTTTGTATAGCATAAAACATAAAAAAGCAGATTTGACCATTTCTACCACCAATACTGCTAAAAAAGAACAATATGCTGTATTTTCAAAAGCCTATGTAAGCTTTCCTATAGTTATAGCCACAAAAAATAGTGTAGGCTTTATATCCGATATGTTAATGTTAAAAAACAAAAAGATAGCAATTGGTAAAAATTATACAATTAATTATTTATTTAAAAAATATTATCCTTCATATCATTTAATAGAAGTGGATAATACAAATCAAGCTTTAAAGCTACTTTGCAAGGGCAAAGTTTATGCAGTTGTAGATATCCTACCTGTTATAGCTTATAAAATCAACAAATATGGCTATAGCAATATAAAAATAAGCGGAAAGACTCCTTGGAATTTTCATGTCAAATTTATGCTTAGAAAAGACTATGCCACAATACTTCCAGCTATTAATAGAGCAATAAACAATATAACACAAGAAGAAAAATTAAATATTTATAAAAAATGGATACAAATAAAGCCAAGTGTAAACTATATCTCATGGGAAATATTTATTATATTATCCATTTTTATTATTATAGCTTTTTTTATTTCTTTTTATATTATACACCTTAAACAAGAAATTAAAAAAAGAAAAACACTTGAAAATGAACTGGAAAAACTTGCAACCACAGATAGACTTACTTCTATATTTAACAGATATAAAATGGATATATCTCTTGAAGAGCAGATAGAAATAGCAAAAAGATATAAAAGACCATTAAGTTTAATATTTTTTGATATAGATCATTTTAAGCATATCAATGATACTTATGGTCACAAAACAGGAGATACTGTTCTTGTACAATTAAGTAAAATAATGCAAAACTCCATACGAAAAAGTGATATATTTGGTAGATGGGGCGGGGAAGAATTCTTAATCATACTGCCGGAAACTTCAAAAAATGAAGCTATAAGTATAGCTGAAAAACTAAGAAAAAAGATTGAAAATTACAAATTTGATAAAATTGATAGATTGACTTGTAGCTTTGGGATAACAGATTTTCAAAAAAATGATACTTCCGAAACCATCATGACAAGAGTAGATAAAAAACTTTATCTTGCAAAGAAAACAGGCAGAAATAAAATAAAATACTAAAAAAATATCAAATGTGTAAAAAATTTATAATATTTTTAAAAAATATATATTTGAAGAGTGGCTCCGGATGCTGGATTCGAACCAGCGACCAAGTGATTAACAGTCACCTACTCTACCGCTGAGCTAATCCGGAATATTTAAAATTGAAGTAGAATTATAGTCAATTTTTCCTTTAATGTCAAGTAAAATATATTAAAAATTTAAATATATTTCAAAATCCAATTAAAAATTTAAATTTAAAAAAAGGTTTAATATTGTTTCTTTTTTAAGCTTTTTAAAATTTTTTTATTGTATAGTTTTATTGAAAAAACTTTAAAAGGAGATTTTATGAAATCAAAAATTGTAGGCATAGCTTTAGCAGGAAGTCTTGCTATACCAGCTTTTAGTGCACAGTTTATTACTATAGGCACAGGTGGAGTTACCGGAGTTTATTATCCAACCGGAGGAGCCATTTGTAGAATGGTAAACAAATTGAGAAAAACGGCTCATATCAGATGTTCAGTTGAATCAACAGGAGGTTCTGTCTATAATGTAAACACTATCAAACAAGGCGAACTTGATTTTGGTATAAGTCAAAGCGACACAGCATATCAAGCTTATCATGGTATAGGTAAATTTAAAAACAAATCTATCAAACAATTAAGAAGTGTTATGGCTATATATCCTGAGCTTTTAACTCTTGTGGTTAGAAAAGATTCAGGTATAAAAAAATTGATGGATATAAAAGGCAAAAAGATCAATATAGACACTCCGGGTTCAGGTTCAAGAATGACTGCTGAGATAGTTATGCATGCGGTAGGACTAAGCGATAAAGACTTAGCTCTTGCAAACCAAATGAGATCCACAGAATGTCCAAGTCTTATCAAAGATAATAAGATTGATGGTTATTTTGCGGTATTCGGTCACCCTACAGCCAACATCAAAGATGCCGCCAACTCAGTAGCTATCGACTTGATTCCTATAAATGGACCAAAAATCGATGCTCTTTATAAAAAATATCCATACTATGCACCGGGTGTTATTTCAGGAGCATTTTACAAAGGTGTAAATCACGACACTCCAAGCATAGGTGTTAAAGCTGTTCTTGTAACAAGTTCTAAAATATCTGAAAAAGTAGTATATACCGTAACAAAAGCTATATTAGATAATTTTGCAGCTTTTAAAAAGTTACACCCTGCATACAAAACCATCACTAAAAAAAGTTTACTTGACGGTCTTGCAATTCCTCAACATCCTGGAGCTATCAAAGCTTTCAAAGAAGCGGGATTGTTAAAATAAAATTCACTCCATTATAAGTTTACGGACATATTGATGTCCGTAAACTCCATTAAACATTAAGGATGTCGTATGGAAGAAAAAAAAGAAGAGATAAAAGATGAATATCTTGAGGATATCATCAAAGATAATGAAGAAAAACTTGAATATATGGGAGGAGAGATAGACGATGTTATACCAACAGAAAAAACATCGGACTACGAAGAAAAATTAGTTAACGATCTTGAAGGTCAAAGAGATTTTGAGAAAAATAGTTGGATGTATTGGCTTGTTGCTGTTGTTGCATTTTCTTGGTCGGTATTTCAACTTGTAGTTGTAGTACATCCGATAAATGGAGTTTATGTAAGAGCAGCCCACTTAGCTTTTGGTGTATTTCTTGCTTTTACGATGTATCCGATAGTAAAAAAAGCTCACCTAAGGCATACAATCACTTGGTACGATTTTATATTTGCCGTATTTGGTATAACCGTTGCACTATACCAATGGTATGCTTATAGCGATCTTGCTATGAGATCGGGAGCATGGACTACCACTGATGTTGTTGTAGCGGTAGGAGTTTTGTTTATCGTGCTTGAGGGATCGAGAAGAGTTTTGGGTATACCGTTGCCAGCTATCGCAATTTTATTTCTACTTTATGACTACTATGGTCCCGATATGCCAGATATCATCGCTCACAAAGGTGCCAGCATAAGCAAAATAATGGGACAAATGGTTTTAACAACAGAGGGTATCTACGGTGTTCCTCTCGGTGTTAGTGCCGGCTTCGTATTTTTATTTGTACTCTTTGGAGCACTTCTTGATAGAGCGGGTGCGGGAGAATACTTTATAAGTATGGCATATAACCTTCTTGGAAGATACGACGGAGGTCCGGCTAAAGCTTCTGTTGCTGCTTCAGGACTTATGGGTATCATTTCAGGTTCATCTATAGCCAATACAGTTACAACAGGTACTTTTACCATACCGCTTATGAAAAAGTTGGGATTTCCTCCTCATAAAGCGGGTGCGGTTGAAGTTGCATCTTCAGTAAACGGTCAGTTAATGCCTCCTATCATGGGAGCTGCTGCATTTATCATAGCGGAGTTTTTGGGGCTTAACTATACTGATGTTGTAACTGCAGCTTTTATTCCTGCATTTACAAGCTATTTTGCACTATTTTACATAGTTCATCTTGAGGCTAAAAAGTTAGGAATTAAAGGCGAAGATCCTAGTAAACTACAAAGAGTTTTTCCCATATTTATCAGAGGATTGCATTATATTATTCCTATATTCTTTTTAATATACACTTTAATCGTACTAAGACAATCAGCTCAAGCTGCAGCATTTAGTGCTATTGAGTTTATGATGCTTATTATGGTTGTTCAAAAACCATTTTTGGCCATCATTCAAAAAAGAAAATTAACAAAAGAGATACTTTTGTCAGGTTTTGTAGATATTGCTCATGGTATGGTTAACGGTGCAAAAAATATGGTTCCTATAGCCGTTGCAACTGCTGTTGCGGGCATAGTTGTCGGTTCTGTTACACTAACGGGTATCGGGCTTATTTTGGCTGATGTTATAGACCAGCTATCAGGCGGTTATATTTTGGCCGTTCTGGGTATGACTGCCGTAGTGTCTTTGATACTCGGAATGGGACTTCCGACAACTGCAAACTATATCGTTATGGCGGCCTTGACTGCTCCTGTTATTATGCAACTTGCAGGCGATAATGGATATCTTATTCCGGCAATTGCTGCCCATATGTTTGTCTTTTACTTCGGTATTTTGGCTGATGATACACCGCCTGTCGGTATGGCGGCTTATGCGGCTGCGGGTATTGCAAAAAGTGATCCTATCAAAACTGGACTACAAGGTTTTATGTATGATATCAGAACAGCAATTTTACCGTTTATGTTCTTCTTCAACAATAAACTTCTATTGATAGAGAGTGTAGATCCGGCAGATCCAAATGATGCCGGAGGCTGGGTGTGGATAACAAATCCTATAGAAATAGCAAGTATATTTATATTTGCGGTAATGGGAATGTTTGCTTTTACTTCGGCAGTACAGGGATTTTTTATCACCAAAGTAAATCCGATAGAAAGATTGCTTTTTCTTATCATTATACCTTTTGCTTTTCTACCTGATCTAATGGCAAAACATCTTGCTCTTGGATCACATTATGTATCTTGGGCTATTGCAATAAGCATATATGTATTTATTTATTTTATACAAAAAGCTAAGATAAAAAAACAGGGGCATTATGTTGCTACACAAGTAGGCTTTAAATAACAGCAAAATCGCTACATAGTAGCAACCTCACAACATCATGGAGTCGTATAAAATGCGACTCCTGCGATATCTTCTTTTATAATTTTATGATCAAATAATAATTTTTCTAATATTTTTTTTGAATCTTCACTAAAAAAATATTCTATATCCCACTCGCTTTGAGGACGATGGCTCAATAGATTTAATATCTCCTCTTTGGAAAAATTTTCTTTTTTATCAGGTATATTTTTTCGGATTAGTGATATGGCAATATTATCAAAACAATGAGATAACTCTTCAAGCTTTTTCTCGTCAACTGCTTCGACTTTGTAAGCTGGAGGTCTATCAATGGTTCCTATATCAACCCTATGAGGTTTTATATCTTTTAAGACTTGATAAATCTCTCTCATCTCTTTTTTATTATCATTTATACCTTTGACTACAAGAATTTCAACAATAAGAGTATTGGTAAAGATATTTGAAAACTCCACCATGCATTTTGTTATATCTGTGATATCAATACCTTTCAAAGGTCTATCTATCTTTTTAAAACATTTTGTGCTAGCACAATCAAGTGAAAACTTAACTATATCAATTTTCAAAAGAGCTTTTTGCACTTTTTCATCACATATCGTTGAAGAGTTTGTCAATATCAATAGCTTCTTATCCTCTTTTATTTTATTTAATCCATTTACCAACTCATCTAAATGCTCATATAAAGTAGGTTCTCCATTTGATGTAATCGTTATAACTTTTATATCGGGGAATTTACACAAAGATTCTTTAACTTCTTTTATAACTTCCTTTACTTTTGGAGGATTTGATATTTTATCTGTCGGCTTAGCACCACTTAACTCACAATAAACACAATCAAAATTACAAGATTTTTGATCCGGACTCAAATCAATCCCAAGGGATAATCCAAATCTTCTTGAATTGACCGGACCGAAAGTATATCTCATTTTTTGGTAACCTCTTTTACAAGAGAGATAAAGTATTTTGCATTTTCTACCGGCACATCAGGAAGTATCCCATGTCCTAAGTTAAAGATATGTCTTTTGTT
>JAMOOV010000061.1 GCA_027065125.1 Campylobacterales bacterium
GTTATGCAAATAGTGCAAACCATAGGTGGCTTTTCACTTGGCGGGGCTGATGTGGTCAGAAGAGCTATGGGTAAAAAGATAAAGTCTGAAATGGATAGGTTAAAGGGAGAGTTTGCCGATGGAGCGGTAAAAAAAGGTTTTGATAGAAAAAAAGCCGAAGAGCTGTTTGATCTTATCGTTAAGTTCGCCGGATATGGTTTTAATAAATCACACTCTGCTGCATATGCTATGATAACTTTTCAAACAAGTTATTTAAAAGCATACTACCCTCAAGAGTTTATGGCGGCACTTTTGACAAGTGAACAAGATAATACCAATAAAATTGTGAAGTATGTGGATGAAGTTAAGAGACTTGGCATAAAACTCTCTCCTCCGGATATTAAAAAAAGTTTTGTGGAATTTTCTGCCATAAAAGAGGATGAGGAAGAAGTTATACTTTTTGGATTGGGGGCTATAAAAGGTGTTGGCAGAACTGCTATCAAAAGTATCATTGAAGCAAGAGAAGAAAAACAGTTTGAAGATTTGAGTGATTTTATATCAAGGGTTGATACGACAAAAGTAAATAAAAAAGTTTTAGAATCTCTTATAAAATCTGGAAGTTTGGATAGCTTTGGATATACAAGAAGAGCTTTGCTTGATGGTATTGAGCATATAGTAAATGCCGGAGCTGAATGTGCAAGAGCTAAAAAAATGGCTGAAAATTCACTTTTTGGTGATAGTGCGGAGATGGTAACGGCAAGAATAGAGATAGAACATGTTGAAGAGTTTGATCCAAGAGATATACTTGATCTTGAAAAAGAAACTATGGGATTTTATATCTCAGGTCACCCACTTGATAGCTATAGAGAGGAGATAGAAAAGATACCTCATACTCTCTCCAGCGATATAGATTCTGTTGCAGATGGCAGTAAAGCTCTTTTTATAGGAAAGGTAGAAGAGGTTAGCACCAAGATAAGCAAAAAGGGAAATAAGTTTGGTATTTTGAATATTATGGATTTTCATGGCAATATAGAGTTAACCGTTTTTGAAAAAATGTTAAATAAGATAGAGGATATGGATCTCGATCAACCTCTTGCTTTTAAAGTGCAGGTAAATAAAGATAATCAATTTACAAGAATACGAGTTTTAAAACTTATGACTCTTGAAGAGTCGAAAAAAGAGCATATTGAAACAAAGATAGAAGAAAAGCCAAAAGAGCCTATCTTTGTAAAAATTGAATTATCTCAAAACGATAATATACTTGATAAATTGTATGAGCTTATACGAATACATAGAGGAAACAGAGAGCTAAAACTTATCATAAGTTCAAAAAGAGAAGATGTTGTATTTGAACTTCAAGATAGGGTAAATGACTCTATCATTAATGAATTATCTTTGATAAACGGTATAGAAAAAGTAGCTTAGTTTTGTTTTGGAATAGTTATTTTAAAACCTTTTTTATTTGTCAATAATTCAATTTTGCCATTGTGAGCATTTATGATTTCAAGAGATAAAGCAAGACCAAGTCCTTGCCCTTTTGTTTTGGTGGTTTTAAAAGGTTCGTAAAGGATATTTTTGTCTTCAAAATCAACACCTGAATCAATAATATCAAAGATAAACTCTTTTTCGGTTTCTTTAAGTTTGATTTTTACATAACCGTTTTCATTTTCGCTCTCTTCTATGGCATCTATGGCATTAAAGAGAAAATTTTGAAGCACTATAGAAACCAAATCAAAATCAGCTACCAATTCTATATCTTTTATATCAAAGAAAAAATTTATCTCTTTTGAAAAGCTATAATACGAGATAGCAAATTCAATATCCGACACAAGTTCCTTGGCTTGAAAAGTGCTTAAATTTATACTGACTCCTTTTGTAAAAAGAAGAGTAGCTTTTATGATTCTCTCTACTCTCCAAATAGCTTTTTTGATCTCTTCTACAAGTGGTCTGTTTTTTGGTTGCACTCTTTTATAGAGTGTTGAAGCCATAAGCGATACGGAACCTATGGGGTTTCTAATTTCGTGTGATAAATGTGCTGCAACTTGTCCCATTGAAGCAAGTCTTTCTCCTCTTTTTTCCTGTGTTATATCTGTTGCACTGATGATAGTTCTTCCATATGCTTTGTTTATTTTTATAAGATAAAAAAAATTTTCATACTCTATTTCATCACTCTCTTTGCTAAAGTCTATCTCGTCTAAAAGTCCTTTGCATTTTTTTGCTTCGGAATTTTGTAAAAAAATATCCCTGTTTTCATCCACTACCCACAGTGCATTTGGTAAGACCTCTATGATTTGTTTAATGAAGTCTTGCAAATTTTTATATGAGGTATTTAACTCTTTGTATTCCTTTTCAACAGCATAGGTTTGTTTTATAAGTCCCTCAAGGCTTTTTTTAAAAAACTCTTTTTCTTTTGTGTTTAAACTATCAAGCATTTGTTTATCAATCATTATTTAACCTTTTAAACATTTCCAAATCAAACAATATAGTATCATCTTTTTTCTCTTTTTTAAATGTACTGCTGAAACCGTTTTTTGAAAAAAGTGCAAATTTTGTCACTTCAAAATCCATTTTTTTTACTTTACTTTGTAATTTTCTAAGGATATTTTTGCAAATTTTTTGATTTGTCCATTTGCACTCTCCTACTATATAGTTGCCATTTATATCTTTAGAGAGCATGTCTATTTCAATATTTTTATCCCAATAACTGCCAGTTTCTACTATATTTAAATTAAAATATTTCTCTTTGATTAGTTCGTTTGACAACTCTTCAAAAGTCAGACTTATATATTTTTCAAGATTTTTATCTATATTTTTTATAATATTTTCATCTTTTTGCTCCATTTTATCTTCATATGGAGAGATAAAAGTGTACCAAAATCTATGAAAATTTTTTGTAAATCTTAATTTATTCTCGGCACTATATCTTCTCAACTCTTTTTTTAGCGGTTTGTGTTTGGAGCTTTTAAGTATCTTTTCTCTTGTAAATTCTTTTGAAATAATTTGATTGTCAAATAACTCTTTATACAGCATTCTGCCTCTTTTTTGTGAAAATTTTTTATTTTTGTATATGGCATACTGTTTTCTATCTCCAAGGGCTAATTTTTGAAGTATTACTTTCATATCTTTATCATCATAAAATTCAGTTTTTAGCTTGGAAAAATCATCTATGATATATCTCTTTATATTTTCAAAGACATTTGTATTTAACTGTATATTATTTAACTCCAATCCATCAAACACGGCAAAATTTTCGATTTGCTCTTGTATGCTTAGATAAGGAAAATGTTTGTGAAAAAGTTGAAATCTCTTTTTTAAGTTTTGCATATATTATTTTACTGAAGTTATGGTAAAAGTAAACTAATTGAAATAAAAGAAAATCTAAAAAAAAGGAAACAAGAGGAGATATTTATATTCTCATTATGGTAAATTTAAGTAAAAATTTAGAAGATATTCTCTTTTAAAGATTAATAAAGAGTGACAATAAATCAAAGTAGCATCCCTTCTCATAAAAGCCTAATAGAATTAAAAAAATATTTTATCCAAAATATATAATAATTTAGCTATAATATGTTTCTTTTTATAAATCAAAAAGGTTTAATTATGTATCAATATCTTAAAAAAATTATGTTTTTATTTGATCCAGAAACTGCTCACAATATAGCAGAATTTACTTTTAAAAATGGGTACAAAGCTTGTCCGTATATATTTTCAAAATATGCCCAACAACACTTTATAGTTGACGATATGATAAAACAAGAAGTTGAAGGTATTGAATTTTCAAACCCAATAGGTCTTGCGGCGGGATTTGACAAAAATGCCACTATGATAAAACCGCTTACCGCTCTTGGTTTTGGACATATAGAGTATGGCACACTAACCCCAAAACCGCAAAAAGGCAATCCCAAACCGAGACTTTTTAGATATCCGGAGTTCAACTCTTTACAAAATGCTATGGGATTCAATAACGACGGAGCGGATAAAATAGCCTTGAGAGTCAAAAAACTATATCCTTTTACCACTCCTCTTGGAGCAAATATAGGAAAAAATAAAACAACACCCCTTGAAGATGCTATAAACGACTACTCTTTGCTTATAGATGAATTTAAAGAGATATGTGATTATTTCGTTATCAATATATCCTCTCCCAACACAAAAGGTTTAAGGGATCTACAAAATGAGGATTTTATCAAGTCCGTATTTGAAATGGGTCTATCCAAGACCGATAAACCTATATTTTTAAAATTGGCTCCCGATATGCCTACCGATAATGCTATAAGTTTGGCACTTACGGCAAAACAAAGCGGAGCAAAAGGTATCATAGCCACCAATACCACCATAGACTACTCTTTACTGCCGGATGCTAAAGACTTCGGCGGTATAAGCGGAGAAGTTTTGAAAGAAAAAAGTTACAATTTTTTTAAAGAGATAGCAAAAGAGCTTTTTGGTAAAATAACACTTATAAGTGTAGGCGGCATAGACTCGAGCGAAGAGGCTTACAAAAGGATAAAAGCTGGAGCTTCACTTGTGCAGATATATAGCTCGTTCATTTTTAACGGACCAAAAGGTATCGAAGAGATAAACAGAGGCATAATCGATCTTTTAAAAAATGATGGTTTTGCTCACATTAGTGATGCTGTCGGGATTGATTTAAAGGGAGATTGATGAAAAAGATTTTACTATCTATTATACTAATTACAGGAGTTTTAATGGGAAGTGTCCTTCCGAAATATTATGAAAAAACCTTGAAAAACGGTTTGCAAGTCGTCGTCATACCTATAAACAGAGGTAGCGATGTTATAACGACGGATATCTTTTACAAGGTGGGTAGCGGTGATGAGATAATGGGTAAAAGCGGTATAGCACATATGCTTGAGCATATGAATTTCAAATCCACAAAGCATCTAAAAGCGGGAGAGTTTGACAAGATAGTTAAAGGTTTTGGAGGAGTAAACAATGCCTCTACGGGATTTGATTATACACACTATTTTATAAAAAGTAGCTCTAAAAATCTCGGAAAATCTCTAAAGCTTTTTGCCGAGCTTATGGCAAATCTAAACTTAAAAGACAGCGAATTTCAAACGGAAAGAAAGGTTGTGCTTGAGGAGAGGTATTGGAGGACGGATAACTCCCCTATGGGTTACTTGTACTTTAGACTTTTTAACAATGCATATCTTTACAACTCATACCATTGGACTCCCATCGGTTTTATAGATGATATCAAAAGCTGGACTATTGAGGATATTAGAGAGTTTCACAAGATGTACTATCAGCCCAAAAATGCCATCGTAGTGGTTGCGGGGGATATGAAGCCCAATGATGTTTTTAAAGAGAGTGAAAAATATTTCGGCAATATAAAAAATAGTGTAGCCATAAAACGATCACATCAGACGGAGCCTCCTCAAGACGGCGAAAAAGATATAATAGTACATAAAGATTCTCAAGTTCAAATGGTGGGTATAGCATACCATATACCTGATTTTAAAAGTCAAGATCAAGTCGCACTTTCCGTGATAGGAGAGATACTTGGTAGAGGAAAAAGTAGCAGACTTATAAATAACCTTGTTGATAAAAAACGGGAGGTAAATCAAATATTTGCCTACAATATGGAAAATAAACACCCCGGGCTTTTTCTTATCATCGCAGTTTGCAATCCCGGAGTTGATGCCAATATCGTAAAAAAAGATATTTTAAAAGAGCTTGAAAAGATAAAAAAATCAAGTGTAACGAAAAAAGAGCTTGAAAAGATAAAAACAAATACAAAAGCGGACTTTATATACTCCCTTGAGAGCTCCTCAAGTGTAGCATCACTATTTGGTAGCTATTTGGCAAGAGGCGATATCAAACCTCTTCTAACTTACGAGGAAAATATCGACAAGCTCTCTACTGAAACGATAAAAGAGGTGGCAAACAGATACTTTGATGCCAAAAACAGAACTATACTAATACTCAAAAAGGATCAAAAATGAAATATTTTAAAGGTGCGATGACGGCACTTATAACACCGTTTAAAGATGGAAAACTTGATGAAGTTACATACGAAAAACTGATAAAAAGACAGATAAAAAACGGTATAGATGTAGTGGTGCCGGTAGGAACAACGGGAGAAAGTGCAACCCTGTCTCATAACGAGCATAAAAGATGTATAGAGATAGCGGCTTCGGTATGTAAAGGAACGGATGTAAAGGTTTTAGCCGGTGCGGGAAGCAATGCCACTCATGAGGCGGTTGATCTTGCCAAATTTGCCGAACTTCAAGGAGCGGACGGGATACTATCCGTAACTCCATATTACAATAAGCCGACTCAAGAGGGACTTTACCAACACTATAAAACGATAGCAAATTCGGTTGAGATACCTTTGGTGCTATACAATGTTCCGGGCAGAACAAGTGTGGATCTTTTGCCAGAAACCGTTTTTAGGCTATATGATGATATACCAAATATTTTTGCCATTAAGGAGGCTACAGGTTCAATTGATAGAGCTATAGATATCCTTAGCAAAAGACCTGGAATGTATCTTTTTTGCGGCGATGATGCTATAGATTATCCGATGTTGGCAAATGGAGCAAGAGGTATTATATCCGTTACGGCAAATCTTTTGCCAAAATTAAAAAGTGAGCTTGTTCACTCCGCTTTAAATGGTGATTTTAAAACTGCAAAAGAGATCAATGATAAACTATATCCTTTAAATAAGATACTTTTTATAGAGAGCAATCCTATACCTATAAAAGCCGCTATGTATATAGCTGGGCTTATAGATACACTTGAGTATAGACTTCCTCTTACAATGCCGAGCAATAAAAATCTTGTTAGAATTGAAAAAATTATGACCAATTATGATATAGAGAGATTTTAATGAGTGTTCAAAGTAGTATAGAGGGAAAAACACTTGTTATCAGCGGAGGCACAAGAGGTATAGGTAAAGCGATAGTTTATGAATTTGCTCATGCCGGAGCTAATGTGGCTTTTACATACCATTCAAATGAAGAAGAGGCAAAAAAAATAGCCGAAGATTTGGAAAAAAATTATGGGGTTAAAGCAAGATATTATAAATTAAACATTCTTGAACCAGAAACTTATAAAGATGTTTTTAAACAAATAGATGAAGATTTTGAGCAGATCCACTTTTTTATCTCAAATGCCATCATATCGGGTCGTGCAGTCGTAGGCGGATACGGCAAATTTATGAGACTTAAACCAAGAGGCTTAAATAATATATGGACGGCAACGGTAGTGGCTTTTGTTATAGGTGCTCAAGAGGCGGCAAAAAGGATGCAAAAGATAGGCAAAGGTAGTATCATCTCCATAAGCAGTACGGGCAATCTTGTCTATATAGATAACTATGCAGGACATGGAACCAACAAGGCCGCAGTAGAAGCTATGGTAAGGTATGCTGCTGCCGAACTTGGAGAGATGGGTATAAGAGTCAATGCAGTTAGCGGAGGACCTATCGAAACCGATGCATTAAGAGCTTTTGTAAACTATGAAGAGATTAAAGAAAAGGTAAAAGAGCTATCTCCTCTAAACCGCATGGGAAAACCGGAAGATTTAGCGGGAGCTTGTCTTTTTCTGTGTAGTGAAAAAGCGGATTGGATTACCGGGCAAACTCTTATCATAGACGGAGGGACTACCTTTAAGTGATGAATTTACCAAATATATTGGCTTTTACTCGTATCTTAATGGCTCCGTTGATGTTCTTTTTTCTTGTAGATAGAAATTTATCTATTTTTAAAAATGTTGATGTCAGTTGGCTTGATTATTTTGCGACACTACTTTTTGTACTTGCAAGTGTTACGGACTTTTTTGACGGTTATATAGCAAGAAGTTGGAATCAGATAACAAAACTTGGAGCCATTCTTGATCCGCTTGCGGATAAGATGCTCACTCTTGCGGCATTCTTGGGTCTTATGTATATAGATAGAGCTTCTCCGTGGGCTATACTTCTTATACTTGTTAGAGAATTTTTTATAACCGGACTTAGAGTTTTAATGGCAGGCGAAAATAAAAGTGTAAAAGCATCTTTTGCGGGAAAAATCAAAACGGTAACTCAAATGATAGCCATAGGATTTTTGATGATGGATTGGCCGTATGCTACTGTACTTTTATGGCTTGCAGTCTTTTTAACTCTATATTCCGGCTTTGAATATGTTTATACATATATAAAAGAGAGTTGATATGGGTATCTTTATCTCTATAATCATACTATCTTTACTTATCTTTTTCCATGAGCTTGGACACTTTATCGTAGCAAAACTTTTTGGTGTAAAAGTGGAAGTTTTTAGTATAGGTTTCGGAAAGAAGTTATTTAAAAAGATATATAAAGGAACGGAATACTGCATAAGTGCCATACCGCTTGGGGGCTATGTCCAGATGAAAGGGCAAGATGACTTGAATCCTGCTGTATCAAGTCAAGATGAAGATAGCTACAATGCAAAATCCCCTTGGCAAAGGATAGGCATACTTTTAGCCGGACCCGGAGCCAACTTTTTACTTGCTTTTGTTTTATACATGGTTATTGCAAATATCGGGGTTGACAAACTCGCTCCCGTCGTAGGAGAAGTGGCGAAAAATTCTCCTGCTTTTAAAGCGAAACTTCAAAAAAACGATAAAATCATAAAGATAAACGGAGTTAAAATAGTAGCATGGGATGATATAAAAGATGTTATAGTACACTCTGAGGGTACTTTAAATTTACTTATACAAAGAGGGGGTAAACTCTCAAAAGTTAAAGTTATACCTCGTATAGAGAGAGTTGAAAATATTTTTAAAGAAAAAGAGAAGAGAAAAATCATAGGCATACTTCCAAAAGGAGATGTAGTTCATATCAAATACTCCTTTCTAAACTCATTTTCTTTTGCTTACAATGAGACTGTAAATGCTTCAAAATTTATTCTTATAGGATTAAAAAAAATGGTAGAAGGAGTAGTTCCGGCAAAAGAGATGGGGGGAGTTATATCGATATTAAAAGTTACTTCACAAGCGGTATCTGTGGGCATAGTGGCACTACTCGGACTTACCGCTCTCATATCGGTAAATCTCGGAGTGTTAAATCTTTTGCCTATTCCTGCACTTGATGGAGGACATATAGTTTTCAATCTATATGAGATTTTCTTCAAAAGAGCTCCGAGTGAAAAGGTGATGTATAGGCTCACATATGCGGGTTGGGCTATACTTTTAAGTCTTATGCTGTTTTCGACATATAACGATATAAGCAGATTGATAGAAGGATAAAAAATGGATAGGTTTGAAAAAAATTTCGACTCTGTTTGGCAAAGAGTTGAAAAGGCAAGAGTTAAAACAAATGAACATACTGTCGTCAAAATAGTAGCAGTTAGCAAATATGTAACCGACAATGAAATAAAAAGACTTTATAGTATAGGACAAAGAGCTTTTGGGGAAAATAAAGTTCAAGACTTAAAAGAGAAATCAAAAAAGTTGGAAGATTTACCGCTTGAATGGCATTTTATAGGTAGACTTCAAAAAAATAAGATAAATCATCTGCTTGATATTTCACCCGTATTGATACATTCTTGTGATAGTTTGGAGCTTGCTAAAGAGATAGACAAAAGAGCGAAAATTAAAAATAAAAAGCTCGATATACTTTTGCAAATAAATAGTGCCAAAGAGGAGAGTAAAGCCGGAGTTTTGCCTGAAATTGCAAAAGATACATATCTGCAAATAGAGCAAGAGTGTAAAAATTTAAACTTAAAGGGTGTTATGAGTATAGGAGCTCATAGCGACAATAAACAAGAGATACAAAAAAGTTTTGAAACGACATATAAAATATTTGAAGATTTGCAAAAAAACGGGGCAAAAATCTGCTCTATGGGAATGAGCGGAGATTTTGAACTTGCTATCAAGTGCGGCTCAAATATGCTTAGACTTGGCTCTATCTTGTTTAAATAATATTAAAAAATAGTACAATAAAATATTTTATTTTTCTATTAAATCCCGTAAACTATCCGAAGCTGATTTTCCATTGAGTATTTTATAAACTTCGTTTGCTATAGGGGTATATATGCCTTTTTCTGAAGATATTTTATATATAGCCATAGAGGTATCAACTCCTTCCGCTACTTCACCAAGTTTATCTAAAATATTATCCAAACTATCTCCTTGGGATAAAAATTTGCCTACTCTATAATTCCTTGAAAGTTCGCTACTTGCTGTCAAAAATAGATCTCCAGCTCCACTAAGTCCTAAAAAGGTATCTTTTTTTGCTCCAAAAACTTCTCCAAATCTACTCATTTCCACAAGTCCTCTTGATATAAGAGATGCTCTGGCATTATTACCCAACTTCAAACCATCGCAAATCCCACTTGCTATAGCCAAGACATTTTTGTAAGCTCCGGCAATTTCAGCACCCACGACATCATCGTCAATATATGTCTTGATAAAATTTGGAAAGAATGAAGAAAATTTCTCAGATAAATTTTTATTTGTAGAGCTTATGACAAGGGCTGTAGGAAGTTTTTTTATCACTTCAGATGCAAATGATGGACCGGATATAAAAGACAAATTTTCTTCAGGTAAAAATTCGGCAAATATCTCATTTAAAAATCTTCCACTACTTGCCTCTATACCTTTTGATGCCACAAGCAACTTTTGCTCTCTGTATTTAAAGTTTTTTTTCATCCATTCTTTTGCATATTGAGCTGAAAGTGCAAATACGAGATACTTTATATTTAAAATTTCATCTAAAGAGATAAAATTTTTTATATCCTTTTTTGTTCTTGAACTTATATATGATTCATGGTTTTCCAAGAAGCTAAAGTGTAGTGCTTGTCCCCATTTACCAGCTCCTATAATACCTATTTTCATATGATATCCTTATTCTAAAATACCTTGAAGTAATTTATCTTTTAAGATTTTAATATCCTCTTTAAAGCCAAAAAGCAAAAGAATATCTCCATCATCAATTTTGTGATTTACTCCTTTTGTAATAAATATAAAATTATCGGCAACTTCTTTATCTACCAAACCCATTAAAATCAAATTGTACTCTTTTTTAAAATCTATTTCATTAACAAATTTTCCATCAAGAAAAGAATCTTTTGGAACTTTAAGTTCAACAAAATCTATATCTGAATTAAAATATAATATATTTTCTACCGCTTCTATCATAACGGGACTTTTTAAAATATGATATATGCCTTGAGCAGTAGCATCCATAGTATTTAATATACCTCTAACACCGGCAAGTTCCAACTTTTTTTCACTATCTTTGGATTCGCAAATTGAAATTATATCTACATTATCTTGTAGAGATTTTATAGTAATCGCAAGGTATATATTAACTTCATCGCTATCCATAGCACAAAATATATGATCAAAATCATGAGAGACTAAAATTTGTACAATATCTTCATCATGATCAATATCTACCGTATATGCTTTATATCCATTTTTAATAGCTTTTTGAGTATAAATATCATCATTTTCTACAATAACTACATAATAGTCATCTTTTATCAACTCTTTAGCTATTTTATCTCCATACTTTCTGTATCCAAAAAGTAATACTTTATCTTTTTCTTCTTGCATGTTTAATACTACTCTTTTTTATTATAGATTTGAAATTGGTTATGCTAATGGTGTATCCCAACACAACCAATATATCTCCTTCTTTTAAAATAAAATCATCATTTGGATTAAACATAAATTCTCTTATTTTAAACTCTGTAACTCTTGAAACCCCAAGAAGGATAAGTTTGTATGAGCCTATGTCTATCTCTTTGATAGTTTTACCTTCAATAAATGAATTATGGAGTACCTCTACTTGATCGCATCTTGCATTTCTTTTTCCTGAAAGTATGCTATTTATAGCTTCGGTAGCTATAGGTTTATCAATTAGAGTACCGACAAGCATAGATGCCATATTCGTAGAGGATATAACTTTGTCAACCCCCGCCAATTTTAGCTTTTTATATGAATTTTTATGCCTCATTCTTGAAATTAGCATAACATTTTTAGAAATACTTCTTACACTTAAAGATATAAAGATATTTTGCATATCGTCTTGAGCCAATGTAATAACCGCAAGAACTTTTTTATTAATATCCAATTCTAAAAGTGCATTTTTGCTACTTGCATCTGCTTTGTAAGCTAAATATCCATCTTCTATGGCTTGTTCTATCTTTTTTTTGTCGTTATCGATAATGACAAAATTATCTTTTGAATTTTTTAATTTTGCTGCAAGTAGCTCAGCTAAATGACTATATCCGCATACAAGATAATAATGGGAAAAATTATTTACCATTGTTTTTACTTTTTCATTTTTTAATTCTTCACTCTTTTCGCTAAAAGCTGATACTATGATAGAAGTAGCAAGAGAAACAAGTCCGATACCCACTAAGATAATAATTGTAGCTACACTTCTGCCTTCACTACTCACAGGTACTATATCACCATATCCAACGGAAGTGATAGTGACAAGAGACCAGTAAAAAGCATCATATAGGGTATTGATGTGTGGATTTATATGCTCTTCAAAAACATATATGCTAATTCCGGATAAAAATACGACAAATGTAAAAAGCAATAAAAGCATAAAAAGTTCAGATTTTTTAGAAATTATAACTCTTACAAAGTGGCTTATATAGTTTGAATATCTCAATAATTTAAATGCTCTAAAAAGTACAAATATTCTTAAAATCCTAAGTTCTCTAAAACTTGGTAATATGGCAAGAATATCAATTATTGCAGGTAGCGAAGTAATATACTCCACTTTTTTTATAACTATTCTTTTTAAAGCAATATATAGTCTAAATTTTCTCTCAAGAAAAACAGAATCTTGAAATTCTTCTATTATAATTTTATGAATATCATCATAAACCCACATCCTCAGTATATATTCTATAACAAAAAAGAATGTTACGATATACATATCATAAAATAATAGCCAATGCTCTATGGGATGTTTGACTTCATCGATTATAATTATAACACTTGAAATAATTAAAAAAATCATCCAATAGTTAAAATATTTATTGTATTTATAGTTGTGGTTTTCGAGAAGATTTCTAAAAAACTTTTTTATTTTATTATATCTTTTAGACTCTTCAAGAAAAAAAGAAAAATTAACAAGAGATTTTGCTATTTTATTCATAAATTAACTACTAAGTCTATCTTTTAAAAGCTGATTGATTTTTGCGGGATTTGCTTTACCTTTACTTGCTTTCATGCATTGACCTACAAAAAAACCAAGAAGCTTTTCTTTTCCGTTTTTATACTCTTCTGCTTTATCAACATTTGCAGATAAAATTTTATCTATTATTTCAAGCAAAGCACCATCATCGCTAACTTGTTTTAGTCCAAGCTTATCTATAACTTCATCTACATTTGATTCATTATCCATCAAATAGTCCAAAACATCTTTGGCTGCCTTGCCACTTATAGTGCCATCTTCAATCCTTTTAACCAAAGAAGCAAGTTTTTTTGCATTTACCGGTGAAGTTTCTATGGTGAAACCATTTTTTAATCGTCCTTGAAGTTCGACACTCAGCCAAGTTGCACTATTTTTCGCTGTTGCACCTTCGTTAACCATCTCTTCAAAAAAATTAGCCATAGAGAGGGATGATGTTATAACGGCAGCATCATATTCTTTCAATTTAAACTCTTTTACAAATCTCTCCTTCTTTTGATCGGGCAATTCTGGGATTTTTTTGCCATCTTCTATCATATCTTCACTTAGGATAACAGGTAGAAGATCCGGTTCAGGAAAGTATCTATACTCTGCACTATCTTCTTTGCCTCTCATGCTTTTAGTAGTACCACTTACTATATCAAATAGCCTAGTTTCTTGATATACCTCTTGATCGTATACACCATCTTCCCATGCTTCAATCTGTCTTTCAATTTCATATTCAAGAGCTTTTTGTATAAATTTAAAAGAGTTCATATTTTTTATCTCTACTCTTGTGTATAACTTTTTATCTCCTTTTGGTCTAATAGAAACATTAACATCACATCTAAAAGATCCCTCTTGCATATTTGCATCACTTATATCAAGATATCTAACTATAGAATGAAGTTTTTTGAGGTATAGTATAGCTTCTTCGATACTCCTTATATCTGGTTCACTTACTATCTCAAGAAGAGGAGTTCCAGCTCTGTTTAAATCAACTTTGCTATATTCATCTTCATGTATATTTTTTCCGGCATCCTCCTCAAGATGTGCCCTTGTTATACCTATCCTTTTTCTGCTACCATCTTTAAAATCTATATAAAGTTCTCCGTCTTCTACAATAGGTATCTCAAATTGACTTATTTGGTAACCTTTGGGAAGATCCGGATAAAAGTAGTTTTTTCTATTGAATATGGATTTTTTATGTACTGTTGCATTTATAGCATGTCCGAAACTGATAGCTTTTTTGACTGCCTCTTTGTTGAGTACAGGCAAAGCACCAGGAAGTCCTAAGCAAACAGGACAAACATTTGTATTGGCTTTCTCTCCAAATGATGTAGGACAAGAACAAAAAATTTTAGTTTTTGTATTTAATTGTATATGAATTTCTAAACCTATTACGATTTCAAACATTACAGACCTTTAATAGACCACTTGATGGTGGTAAAATAAGATTTTATTTTACCATTTTTTTCTTTTAAAGCTAATTAATTTTACTGTTAATTTCTTCTAAAAGTTTTAATTGTTTCTCATGTATAGCTATTTTTTTATACTGCAAATCTACAAGTTCAAAAAAAGCTACAAAAAATAGTCCTACAAAAGAGCCAAATAGTGCTGCCGAAAGAGCAATAAAAAAGCCAAAAGATAGAGTATGAAGGAAGAAATATATTGCTATTATAATTACGAGTGCCCAAGAGGCACCTCGTAAAAAGTTTATTAAAATACTAAATGAAGTTTTTTGCATCTGTATAGTTTAATGTTCATCCTCTATAAGAATAGCACCTGCAAGATAAACATAAGTCAATATCATAAAGATAAAAGTTTGCAAAATTGCAGAAAAACTCATAAGAGCAAATCCGGGAAGAGGAGCAACCCACGGAGCAAGCATCAATAGTACTGCCACAAATAAATCGTCACCTTTAATATTGCCAAATAGTCGAAATGATAGAGATATAATTCTTGAAAGATGTGAAACTATCTCTATAGGAAACATCAAAGGAGCAAGCACAGGAACAGGTCCCATAAAGTGAGCAAAATAGTGAATAACACCATTTTTCTTAATACCTTCATAATTATAGTACACAAATACAATAACAGCAAGAGCCAATGTCATGTTTATATTGCCAGAAGGTGGCTCAAAACCAGGTACTATCTCCATCATATTGGCAACAAATATAAAAAGACCCAAAGTTGCCACAAGAGGAAGATACTTTTTAGCTTTTTTCTTTCCTATAACATCTGTACCCATAGATACAACACCCTGCAAATATGCTTCCATAACATTTTGCATACCTTTTGGAACTATTTGCAAAGAAGAAGTAGCCGTTTTGGCTAAAACTAGTACAATTGCAGTAGTCAAAAGAATATGTGAAACAAAAAGATAGGTATGACTATGCCCAAAGATTCCCAAAAAAGTAAAAACTTCATTCATGTTTATTTTCCTATTTTATAAAATTTAGTCGAATTTTATCAAAATATCATTTAATAGTTCTTTAAATTCAGTTCACAAATCAAACAATCTTCTCTTGACCCAATCTATATATAGCAAAATCATACTTTATGGGATCATTTTTGTCAAATTTTCTTAATCTTTCAGTTAATTCAAGCACCGCTTTAAAATCATAAGTTTTTCTTTTTATTAAACCTAATTTTCTTGAAATATTAAAAGTATGAGTATCAAGAGGTATAAGTAAATCCTTTTTATTCACTTCACCCCAAATCCCCATGTCCAGATTGTCTTCTCTTACCATCCATCTTAAGTACATATTCCATCTTTTATATGTAGATTTAATATTTTTACCAGGAGTTTTACCTATTAAAAACTCATACCCTTTAGATCTATAATCATTTGCATCATATAGAAGATTTATCAATTCTCTAATACCGTCAATAACATTATCTTTTTTATGATAACCCATGGCAAATATTTTTTCTAAAGAGTATTTTCTGTATATTTTACTCATTGTTATAAAAAATTGTATAACATCTTCGCTATTTTGAAATCTATAATACTTTTTGTTTAAGCTTTCTCTTATCTTGCAATCATCTTCTTTTAACAAAGAATAATCCAAAGAGGATAAAAATTTTACTATTTGAGTAGCATTTCCATAAGCAAATAAAGCACATATCAATGAAATATATTCATTTTTATATTTTCTTGCTACCATAAGAGGATCCGGTTTTGTTTTGCTTAGCTCGAAAGTGGTATTTCTTTTTAAAACTTCTCTATCAAGTAAATCTTTTATGTTATTTTTATGCAAAAATATTCTCTTTTTTATTGCTCTTATGCTGAAGAAAATCAGAAATATTTATTAGTGTAAAGATAACCATAAAGATAAAAAAACCTGGAAAAAAACTCACCCACCAAGCTATATCTATAACAGCTTTCCCTTCATTTAGTATGCTACCCCAACTCATTTGAGGAGGAGTTATGCCAATGCCAAGAAAACTAAGTCCACTTTCAGCCAAGATAGCTCCACCCACTCCAAAGGTAAAACTTATAAAAAATATAGGAGCAAGTAGAGGTGCGAAGTATTTGAATATAATTTTTAAATTACTTACTTTTGCAAGTTTTAGTATTTTTATATACGGTTTTGTAGCTATTTCGAAACTCTCACTTCTTATCATCCTTGCCATGCCCATCCAACCTGTTATTGAAATAACAAATATCAAAACCCATATTGAAGCATTTATATAGCTCACAAGCGATAGAAGCAAAAAAAATGTTGGGAATGTTAAAAACAAATCTATAAGAACAATAAAAAATTTATCTACTGTTTTTTGAAAAAAGCCTGCACTTACACCTATCGTTAAACCCAATAAGCTTGTTATCAATGAACTTCCGATACCTATGGTTATAGAAATTTTCCCACCTTCTATAACTCTTGCAAGCAAATCTCTACCGAGTCTATCTGTACCAAAAGGATGGATTAAGCTTGGAGTAAGAAGTATAGAATCTTTATGTATAATATATGCAGATGTGTGATAAAAATAGTTTCCAAAATAGACAAACAATATTATAAATAGTAAAAAAAATATACTAAAATATGGAGTCTTGTCAGACACTTTTCGCCTTTAATAATAATTTTACTGTTTTATAGACAAGAGTGCATCTAGCATTCTATCTATTGTCGTTATAATTTTTGCATTTGCACTATATGCCGTTTGATATTTTAATAAATTTGCTAATTCCTCGTCCATATTTACACCACTAATTGACTGTTGTTCTTGATGCACCGTATTATATATGGCTTGAGAAGTTTCCGTATTTCTTCCGCTATTTTCAGCATCAGTTGCTATAGTTGCCGTTAAGTCTCTATAAAAACCATCCAAAGTATCTGTTGTGGCAGAATTGTCTGCATTGATAAAATCTATATCTTGATATTGCACTTGAAGCATGTCGTTGGCAGTAGTATTATCTCCATTAATTGGAGCTTTGTAAGCATTTATCTTAGTTGGATCTTTGAGAAAATCAGATTTTAAAGAGATATTTTTTGCACTATCTCCTATAAAATAAGAGTTTATGCCTGTAACTCCGGCAAAATTTGTACCATTGTCTTCAATGGATATTTTATATCCATTATCAATACCATTTTTTGGTTGAAACGATAAAATATTGCCATTTGTAGAGTATATAGCAGTAAAATAATCATCAATATCATTTGTGGAATTATTATCTTGATTGTCATCGGTTGATTTATTAAATTGTGCGATTATACTGTTGTTGTTTCCATTATCCATAGTGGTATCTTCATTGATATTTATACTTTTTCTACCTATTTCATTGCCATCACCATCATACATAACAACATCAAAACTACCTGGTTTAAAATTTTTTCCACTGTTTAAAAGTGATATATCCTTGCTTATATCAAGAATCGAAGATTCCATTTTACTCACTGCACTTTCGGCATAAACAGAATTGGCACTCTGGATAAGAGCTTTTGAAAAAGTATCCAACCCATCAATATATTCTTGCAATATACCATCTGTAGGATAGGATGTTTTAGGATCTATATCTCTACCTCTCAAATCCAACATAGCTCCGATTTTGCCACCATTAATTTTTTCACTAATATTAATCCTTGAGCCATCTTGACTCTCATGGTATATAGTGTAGTATGTACTTTGATTATTGTTATTATCAATTACTAACGGATGAAAAGAGGAGCCGTCCACAAATGCTTCTCCTGCAATATTTAGATAATATTTATTGCCACCATCTGTTAATTGAGGATCAATACTCATATCGCTTTGCATATTTCCTTTAAATACGGAGATATTAAGCAATTTTGATAAAGAGAGTTCTAACTTATCCCTTTGATCTCTTAAATCGTTAGCATGGTTGTTTTTTATAGATTCTATATTTCCTATTTGAGCATTTAGATCAGCAATTTTTTTACCTATACTATTTACTTCATTTATATTTACTTTTAATTGCTCATTAAGTGAATTTTGAGTATCTCTAATCCTCTTTCTCGTATCTTTTATATTATTTGTAAAAGTTTCTGTTGATTGTACAAGAGCAGTTTTTTCAGCTGAACTCGTAGGACTTGATGCAAATGAGTTCCAACTATCAAAATAATTTTTCATATCATTTTGTAAGCCAACTCCATCGGTATCAGGAAAGTATTTCGCTATCTCTTCCAATGTTGATTTGGAAAATTGGTTATACTCAAGAGTGCTTGAACTGTTTTTAAGTCTTTCAAAAACATATTCATTGTGTATCCTTGTTATAGATCGAATACCAACACCTCTACCCACATCTCCCGGAATACTATGTAAAGGGGTTTGTGCTTGAGTTATTACTCTTTGTCTGCTATATCCCTCCGTGTTAACATTTGCTATATTTTGACTTGTTGTTCCTGTTTGTAATTGAGAAATATTTAAACCGGTATAACCTGTATCTAAAGTGCTAAATAAACTCATTATGCACTAACCTTTAACAAAGAAAAACTCTTTGGATTTATTTTTTTATAATTTTCCATATCCGTAGGAAAAATTTTATCAAACAAAGAGGAATAAAATTCATTTACAATTACAACAAACTTTGCATACTCTTTGTTCAATGAGTGCAATTCCTGTAATTTTATCTTTAATTTTTCAAGAGATTCTTTTTCATCCTTGCTTAGCACTTCAGATAAATCTTTATCTTTATTTTTCTCCATAGTTTTTAAAAGTTCACTATCCAAAAGTTGTTTTTGATTTTCAAAAAGAACTATAATTTCATCTTTTATCTTTGTCCTTTTAAAAATTTCATCATTTCTTGCATTTTTTATATCTTCAATATCATCTTTTGTCAGTCTAATAAGATCTTCAATATTGTTTATAGCACTATTTAGATAATGAGAAATCATTTTTGCTCCTATATTTTAAAGAGCTAAAGAGAGATAATTTTACAGTAGAGTTTTAGCTATTTTTTCAGCACTTTTCCCTAAGTCTATTTTATAGCTTCCATCTTGTATGCTTTTTTTGATGGACTCCAACTTGTTATTCTCTTTACTCTTGCTCTTTTGAATTTCACTATTTTTTTTATTACCAGAAATTTGTAACTTGTTTATCCCAGCATTTCCAGAACTAATTCTTGAAATCATCTTAAATCCTTTTGTAGTTTAACTACATATACATCGTCATAAAAAAAAATTTATTAACCCTTACACTTAAAAAACTCCTTTTTATTTGTAATTTCAATGAAAATCA
Source organism: Campylobacterales bacterium (assembly GCA_027065125.1). Lineage (GTDB taxonomy): Bacteria > Campylobacterota > Campylobacteria > Campylobacterales > JALSKU01 > JALSKU01. Next base: position 19,802 of record JAMOOV010000061.1, read on the forward strand.
TGAGAGTTTCTTTTTAAAAAATTATACAATAATTCACTAAAGCCGAATTTACCGCTAAGTTTGTCGCTCATAGCTTCATTGTACATTGATTTATAAATATCTTCACCTGCAGATTTTGGAAAAAGGGAATTTTCACTTTTTGTTGATACATCCAATATCTCTTTTATAAAAACCGCTTCAAATTTATCTGTTTGTTCTTTTAGTTTTGCATCATTATCAGTTTTTGTAATACTTGGCATGTTGTTGGCTTTATAATTATCTAATGCTGTAGTAGTATTTATCATATTATCTCCACATCTGCTCTTATAGCTCCCGCTTTTTTGATACTCTCTATAATGGAGATAACATCTTTCGGTTTAGCTCCCAGCTTTTGCAAAGCTCTTGCCAGATTTGATACGGTAATGCTATTTTTTTGCATATTTAAGATATCGTTTTTCATATTGACAGCCATATTTGTATCGATAAAAACACTATTCTTATCTTTTGAAATACTCTTAACCGGCTCGATTTTTATAGTCATATCTTTATGAGTTATAACAACAGGATCAATTTTGATATTGACACCAGCTACAATAGTGCCTGTTCTCTCATCTATAACAATCTTTTCTTTAGGTTGATAAAATATCTCAGTATCCAATATTTTTGCCATAAATGAGATAACACTCAAATCATCAGGTTTTCTAAGTTTTATAGTCTTAGGATCTATCGCAACGGCAATCTTTTCATCAAAAATCTTATTTAATCTTTTTTCTATTTCCAATGCAGTTTTAAAACTTGATTGCTTTAGTGAAAGCTTTAAATACTTTTTGTCATATATGTCATATGCCACACTTCTTTCAACAAGTCCTCCATTTATTATGACCCCTGCAGTAGGATGATTTAATTCTCCTCTCCCTTTTCCATTTTTTCCTCCTATGCTTAAAGATCCTTGAGCCAAAGCATAAATTTTTCCATCAACACCTTTAAGTGGAGTTATAAGAAGAGTTCCTCCTTCTATAGACTTTGCATCACCTATTGAAGATATTGTTACATCCAGCCTATCTCCCTGTCTTGCAAATGGAGGTAACTTTGCTGTTACTATGACTGCTGCTATGTTTTTTGATTTGATATCTTTGGGATCTATCTTGACATTTACAGTTTGTAGTAAGTTGGATAGCGATCTAACTGTGAAAGCTGAAGTAGTTCCATCTCCGGTACCATTCAAACCCACTACTAAACCATACCCAATGAGCTGGTTATTTCTTACTCCTACTACACTAGCAACATTTTCTATCTTTTCAGCCAAAAGCATCGAAAGAGAAATAAAAAATAGTAACAAAACTTTTTTCAAAATAAATCCTTCAGTCAAAATCTTTAAATATTAAGCAATTTATGTTCCAAAAAATGTTTGGATTTCAACTCTCCTCGTTTTTACAAAGAAAAGCTATAACTTGAAGAATTATAAAAGTTTATTGAGAGACCACTTGCTTTTCCAGTTTATCTAAAATTTCTTTTAGTTTTATTATGTCTAAAGGTTTTGATAAACAATAATCCATTTCGGATAAAATAAATCTATCTTTATCATTTTTCGGGGTATTTCCTATAAGCATTATAATTATTGTATGTTTTAAATTTTATCTTTTTCTGTCTTTTTAATCTCTTGTGTAGCTTCGATTCCATTCATATTCGGCATATTTTCATCCATTAAAATTAAATCATAAATATTTTAATCATATTCTTTCTTTTTGTTATTTGTGAGACTGTTGTGCAATAGTTTTTTTAAGGTTGATTTTAAATTTCGTGGGATTTGGTTGGAATAATTGACCTCTTAGATTTTGTTTTAACAAAAATAAAGTTTTTTTTGGATATAATCCAGCACTTGCAAAGTTTATATCAGGACTCTCTCAAAAGCCCTATTTTTTAGGAAAAACATTGTTTATTTTTGATAAATTGTCTATGCTGTTTTTATTTTTGATAATGCTTGGAGTGATTCCAAATCTTTTCTACTCTTTTGGATATCTCTCTCATATCAAGAAAAAAAGATACTACATTTTGCACTATTTTGCTTTTATCATCTCTATGGCGGGTGTTGTTGTAGCCGGAAATGCTCTATTGTTTCTTCTATTTTGGGAGTTGATGAGCTTAACCTCTTGGCAACTGATATTAACTAACATAGAGGGCAAATCCACCATAAAAGCTGCGAGATTTTACTTTTTTATGACACATTTGGGCTTTGTTTTTTTACTGCTTTTTTTCTTGATAGTTAGCAATGGCAATTTAGAGTTAAATTTTGCTCAGATGAAAGAGATAGCCTCTCAATTTCGATATCCTACCGTTTTATTTTTCTTTGTAGTTTTCGGATTATTGAGTAAAGCGGGTGCAGTGCCTATGCATGTTTGGTTGCCGTATGCCCACCCTTCCGCCCCGAGTCCCGTTTCGGCTCTTATGAGCGGAGTGATGTTGAAGGTTGCGATATATGCTCTTTTTAGATTTATGTTTGACATTTTGGGAGGTTGGCAGCTTGAATGGGGTGTCTTGATACTTATCATGGGTGCTTTATCAGCTTTGATAGGGGTTTTGTATGCTTTGAGCGAGCACGATATCAAAGCTCTTCTTGCCAATCACTCCATAGAAAATATAGGTATTATTCTTATAGGTTTCGGGATGGGTATGATATTTTGGACTCTTCATCTTCCTAAACTCAGTGCTTTTGCCTTTATAGCTTCACTTTTTCATACATTTAACCATATGAGTTTCAAATCTCTTCTTTTTATGGGTGCGGGGAGTGTGCTTTATCAGACGAATACAAAAAATATGGAAAAGTATGGCGGACTTATCAAAGCTATGCCTATAACGGCTTTTACTTTTTTGTTGGCTTCTATCAGCATATCGGCTCTGCCTCCTACAAACGGCTTTTTGAGCGAATGGATGATATTTCAATCACTTCTTGGCTCATCGGCTATAAGCGATATGTCCTTGAAACTCTCCATTCCTTTTTCAGTCTTTGCTCTGGCTCTTACGGGAGGACTTGCGATAGCCTGTTTTGTAAAGGTTTTTGGTATAACTTTTTTGGGGCTTCATAGAAGTAGCAATGCAAAACATGCTACAAAGGTAAATATATTGCAAAAAAGCGGTATGATTTTGATGAGTTTTGTTGTTGTCTCTTTGATGCTTTTTACTCCGTTTTTTATAAAGATTTTTGATGGGGCGATAGAACAATCACTTCATATAAGCATATACAAGGAGATTTTTCCGACTATCTGGAATATCCACTCCATAAGCTATAATGGCGGAGTGGTTTCTCCTTTGATACTTTTGATAGCTTTGATAGTTATAACCACTCTCTTGTATGTAGCTTATAAAGTAACGAATCCGAAAATAAGAATATTTCATACTTGGGCATGCGGATATAACACTTCTTCAAAAACACAATACTCCGCTACCGGATTTGCCGGACCTATTAGAAGATTTTTTACTTGGCTATATGATCCCAAGGAGCATTTTGATAAAAAGATATTGAAAGGACATAAGGCGAGATTTAGCGATGCAAGTTTTATCGTGCATGTTGAGCCTCTTTTTGAAAAAAGTTTGTATAGAAGTGTCGTTAAATTGACAAATATGATAAGTTATTATGTTTACAGATTGGCTCATTTTGAGCAGAGTAGATATGCGGCTATGATATTTAATATGCTTCTTTTTGTTCTGTTTAGTTATAGGATTTTTGTGCATGAGTTCAGTTGGGCTACCTTGGCTTTAGAGTCTATTGTAATGGCAATAACCGTAAAAATTCTTCTTTTGGGAGATAGGAGATGATATTTTATTTTATAAGTATATTTTCAATGATACTATTATCTCCTCTTTTGCTTAGTTTTATAAAGATGCTAAAGATGTTTTTGCTTTATAAAAGACCTATAAGTTTATTGCAAGGATATAGAGATATTTTAAAGCTTTTAACAAAAGAGATAGTTATATCTAAAGAGTCAAGCTCTATAATAAAAATCGCACCTTTTTTGACTTTATCGCCACTGCTACTTGTTCTGTTTTTTCTTCCGCCCATTGTAAAGGGAGAGTATTTTGTGGGGTTTGTGGATGCTTTTACGATAACCGGACTTATATCTTTATCCACATTTTTTCTGATGCTCTTGGGGCTTGATAGTGCGAGTAGTTTCGGAGGACTCGGAAGCAGTAGAGAAGCTTTTATATCGGCACTTGTGGAGCCTGCAATGATACTTACTCTTTTTAGTGTCTCCATGATGGCAAATACTTTGGGACTCAACCAAGCAGGAGTAAATCTCTCAAGCCATTTTCCCATTAAACATACGGCAAGTTTTATCTTTGCGGGTATTAGTTTTTTTATACTGCTTATGGCTGAAAACGGCAGGATACCTATTGACAATCCCGAAACCCATCTGGAACTTACAATGGTGCATGAAGCTATGGTACTTGATATAAGCGGTTTTTATCTACTTCTTATAGAGTTGGCAAGTAGCATAAAATTTATGATTTTTGCCTCTTTGTTTGCATCTTTATTTATGCCTTTTGGATTAGAGCTTCCCGCCTTTTTGGGTGTCTTGGTATTTGTATTTAAGATATTTTTGATAGCTGCTTTGGTTGGGATATTTGAAGTAAATACTGCAAAATTGAGGCTTTTTAAGGTGCCTAATTTATTGGGTATTGCGATAGTTTTCTCTTTTCTTTCGCTGATAACTTTTTATGTTTTGGGAGCTTAGATGACAAATTTATTGATAGGTCTGTTTTTGGCTACTCTTATTATCTCTTTATTTACAATGAGACTGTATAGATTGATACTTTGGTATTCGCTAAACTCTCTTGCTTTGGCTTTTTTAGCTCTTCATATAGGAAATGAGATAGGAGATAAAGCTATGGTAATTAGTGGGGTATTTACATTGCTGTTAAAAGCGATAGCGATACCCTATATCCTCAAAAGAATAAGCATTAGATTTAATCTCTTAAGAGATATCACACCGAATATCCCTATACACTACTCTATTATGCTTGTACCGGCACTTTTGGTTTTTACATTTTATCTATCCGAGCCTATCACAAATATGATCTCATCCAATGCAAATTATGTGGCTGTTAGTATATCTTCACTTTTTTTATCTCTTTTGTTGATGATGGAGCATAAAAATATCGCTCCTAAGATTATAGGATTTTTGAGCATTGAAAATTCGCTTTTTCTTCTTGGGACTACCGCGACAAGCGGTATGCCTATGCTTATCGAGCTTGGTATATTTTTTGATCTATTGATGGCGATAGTGGTGATCAATCTACTATTTGCCCATGAGGAGGCTACGGAGTGATATATCTTTTGCTATTGCCCGCTGTTATTATGTTGGCTCTATCTTTTAGAAATATTGAAAAGATTAGATACATTTTGCCCATAACATCCTTTTTGATACTTTTTCCATCTATAAAACTATTTTTTTTGCCAAAGCCGTATCATATATGGGGTGAGTATCTTGTTGCCGATAATTTAAGTGCCTATATCATGCTGGTCTCCTCGATAGTAGCCATATGTGTAACACTCTCTATAAGCACTATGGCTTTACATATCAAGATAAGCGACAAAGCGAATGCGAGATTTTATAGATTTTTTGCGATATTTTGGATAGGTTTGAGTATATCCATAGTGGCGAACAATATGGGTTTATATTGGATAGGTCTTGAGAGTGCAACTTTGAGTACAGTTTATATGATAAAGACAAATCACACCTCTTTTGCCAGAAAAGAGGCTTGGAACTATATGATAGTGGGAGCTATTGCTATATCTCTTATCCTTTTTGGTATCATTTTGATATATGCAAGTGCCAAGCCGATACTTGGGGAAGATGCTATGAATTTTTCAGCACTTTTACTTCATGCAAAAGAGATAAAGGCTCCGTTTTTGTTTGAGATAGGTTTTGCGATCGCAGTTTTGGGAATGTTTATAAAGATGGGATTTTTTCCTATGAATTTATGGTTGGCAAATATAGAAAGAGCCTCTTTCTATCCGGTTGCCGCACTTTTTAGCGGTATTTTAGAGAGTGCCGTGATTATCGGTTTTTTTAGGTTTAGCAAAATTGCAGATGCAGTAAATCCTCTACATGTTTTTATTTTTGTCTTTATATATACGATTTTAACGATATTTATAGTCTCTTTTTTAATATATAGGGCAAAAGATTTTATGAGACTTTTTTCTCTTTCCGGTGTAGAACATATGGCTATCATAGCTCTTTTTTGGGCAAGTGGCGGAGTTTTTGCCGCACTTTTACACTTCGGGGCTCATGCTTTTTTAAAACCGGCTCTGTTTTTATCGACGGGAGTATTGGAGTCAAATGGTCAATACAAAATAGCCGGTGCATTAAAGGGGTATAGAGGCATAAAAGGTAAAATTTTTTACTACTTAAGTGCTTTGTTTTTGCTCTCTATTATCTCCATACCGCCAAGTCCTATGTTTTTTTCCGAACTATACGGTTTTGGAGCTATGATAGATATGGCAAAAGAGAATAAACATCTTCTTTTGATGATAGGTGCTATCACCTTTTTGTTGCTGTTGCTCTCTGTTATATTTTACAAATTTGTCGAAATTTACCAATCTATGAAATATGAAGGAAAAGAGGAGAAAAAAGAGGTTTATGGTAATGAAGTATTGGCTCTTATTATTTTTGCTATCTCTTTGGCTCTTTTGCTGACTCCTTGGAGTTTTGAGTTTTTAAGGAGTTTATCATGAGAGATAGACTTATAGCGAGGTTTGGCATAGAAAATAGTGACAACTTTGAAGTTTTGACGATTTTTGATAAAAAAATAGATAGAGAGATTTTAGATAAAAACAATCCCATTTTAGACTCTCTATCATCAAAGTATTCAACCGCCGTTTGGTTTGAAAGAAAGATGAGGGATGATTTCGGTATAGAGATAAAGGGCAGTTTTGACAACAGACCTCTTTTGCGACACGAAAGATTTCCTGCTATCAATCCTTTAAGAAAAGATTTTGACGGCAAAAGAGTGGAGTTCGGTGATTTTAAACCGTATAAGTATGAAACCGTGAAGGGTGATGGGGTTTTTCAAGTTTCGGTTGGTCCTATTCATGCAGGTATCATTGAGCCTGGACATTTTCACTTTTCCCAAAGCGGAGAGAGGATGCTACATCTTGAGGTGAGGCACTTTTACACATACAGAGGCATAGAAAAGTCTCTTGAGGGAAAAGATTGGTTTGAGTGCAAAAAAAGTATTGAGAGGATAAGCGGTAATGAGAGTATAGCTTATCAGATAGCATGGTTTGATATATTTACTCAAGCGACACAGCAGGAGTATCCTGTAGAGTTAAAAAAATACCACTGTATGCTTTTGGAGTTTGAGAGAGTTGCTCATCACTTGACGGATATCGGTTTTATCCCGAACGATGCCGGTTTTGGTGCCGCTTTGGCTTATGCCTCTATGATGGCTGAAGATGTAAGAGAGATGCTAAAAAAGATTTGCTCTCATAGATTTGGTTTCGAGGGAGTGGATTTTGAAGTCAAAGGTTATGATAAAGAGGCGGTTTTAAAGTTTGTAGATGAGTTGCAAGATAAAATTGAGTGGTTTGAGGATTGGATAGTGGATATCCCATCCTTGTGGGATAGATTTGATACTACCGGCATCTTAAGTAAAAAAAGAGCTTTAAAATACGGCACGGTAGGAGTAGTGGCAAGGGCAAGCGGAGTTGAGATAGATACGAGAAATAGTGAGTTTTATAAGAGCTTCGGATTTGCTTTACAAAGTGAAAAAAGCGGAGATGTTTCGGCAAGATTTAAACTTAGGATCAAAGAGATATACAACTCCATAACTATGATAAGAAATTTTATAGGTGGTTTTGATGAGGTTGAAAAGATGGTTGATTTTAAGGATGGAGAGTATATGAGTTTTGTTGAAAGCTCCATAGGCGAACTTTTTATGTATGTTAGATTTAAAGATAATCTTGTCGAGAGGTTTTATGTCAGAGATCCAAGTTTTATAAATTGGCAAAGTTTATATCTGATGATGGAGAGAGATATTATAGCGGATTTTCCTCTCATCAATAAAAGTTGCGATCTTAGCTATGCAGGATGTGATCTATGATAAAGTTTTGGCAAAAGAGGATAAAAAGCCCCTTGATGACGAGAGATATCCAAGTGGATGATGAATTGAAAGATTTAAGAGGCAGATTAAAAAATGAGATAAAAAAGAGGTTTGCCGGAAGTTTGTCTATCAGGATGGTGAGTGCCGGAAGTTGCAATGCATGTGAAGCCGAATGTAATGCTCTTTCAAATCCCTACTACGATCTTGAGAGGCTTGGTATCCGTTTTGTAGCAAGTCCCAGACATGCCGATGTCATGCTTCTTAGCGGAGTTGTGGGAGTCAATATGTATCATCATGTATTGGATGCTTATAAGCAGATGCCAAAGCCCTCTTTTGTTATAACTCTTGGAGATTGTCCCGTTTTGGAGGGAGCTTTTAAAGAGAGTTTTGCAGTTTTTGGAGCCGATAAGCTAAATATCCCCATAGATTATCATATAGAGGGTTGTCCTCCGACTCCAAAACAGATCATAAGGGGTTTTTTAGGGTTTTTAAAGTCTATATCAATCCCCGAAAAATAGTCTCTTGTAGCACTCTATATCTTTGCTGAAGATTGGAGTTTTGTTTTTGTATCTTATATAATCTTCCCCGAATTTGCCGTAAGCTTCCCTCTCTTCGAATATAAGCACCATAATGAGTATAAAAATCATCTCAAGAGGAGATATGAAGAGTATAAAGGTGGGTGAGCCGACTATAAGTGCTAAACTTAGAGGTATAAAAGAGAGTCCAAAAAGCATAGGGTGTCTAAAGCACTCAAATATACCCGATGTTACAAGCTTGTTTGTCTCGAGTCTTGGTATCTCCCCCTCTCTACCTCTTTTTTTTAACTCTCTGCCTCCCACTTTTGCGGCATTAAAGGAGAGTTTCATCATCAAAAATCCCACTACAAAAGTGATGATATGAAAAGGTATATTGAAAAAAATCTTTCTAAAATATACAAGATCATATTTGATGCCGAAATATACTCCTCCGACAAGTATAAATATCCACAATAAAACTCTTATGACGACTGATGGGGTTGTTTTTATTTTCATAGTTATAATTATATCAAATTAATATTGATGTAAATTTTAATAAGGTACAATAAGTCAAACATAAACAATAGAAGGAGGAAGGTATGTTTTCCGGAGGAAGGATAAGAGAGCTTGAAAGCGAAATCGAAGCCTTAAAAGAGAAGAATCAAAAGCTTAAGAGTGAACTTCAAAAGTGTCAGGATGAAAAAAATAGTTTACTGCACGGTAATACACAGGAAGAAGGTGGCAATGATGATGCCAAAGTAAAGATTCTTGATATTGTATTGGATAGTTATAATAGCGGAGTTGAGTTTTTGCAAGATACAATAGAGGAAAATTTATCTATGCTTAAAACCGCAGACGAATTAAACAGCGATAATGATAAAGAGATGAACGAGATAGAACAAAATACCGATAAAGTGGTTGAGTCTATGCAGAAGATTGAAGAGATCACTGTCGGGTTGCAAGATGATTCAAATGCTCTAAATGACCATGTAAACTCTATAGCTGATATCATCAATCTCATAAAAGATATTAGTGATCAAACCAATCTTTTGGCATTAAATGCCGCTATTGAAGCTGCAAGAGCCGGAGAGCATGGAAGAGGTTTTGCTGTAGTTGCAGATGAGGTTAGAAAATTGGCAGAGAGAACTCAAAAGGCTACTCAAGAAGTTGAGATCAATATAAGCACACTCAAACAAAGCACTTCAACGATACTTGGAGCTACGGAAACTTTTAGAGAAGAGTCGGCAAAAGGGGTGGAGGTTTTGGACAATTTTAAAGAAACGGCCGACAGAGCGAGAGAAAATTCCAAAAAAATTCAAGATTTGACTACAAATATAACAAGAGAGATGCATATAAGTAATGGTAAAATTGACCATATAAAACTTAAACTTAAGGGGTATCAATCTATAATAGAGAATCAAAAAATAGATATCATAGATGAAAACAGTTGCAGGTTCGGCAAATGGTTTAAAGATGAGGCTGCAAAGCTGTTGTCAAAAAATCCTCAAATAATTCATAAAATAGATGAAGACCATAAAAATGTGCATCAATTGATTAAAAAAGCACTCGATAAGTATTTTGCATCTCATAACTTGGATGAAATTATCCCTCTAATTAAACAAACTGAGCATTATAGCGAAGAAGCATTTGAGATATTGCTAGAGGCGATTAAAGAGGTGAGAGTTTGTTGAAAATATAGGAGGTTTTCCCTCCTATATTTTATATAAGCCCATACTCGTCAGGCATATAGTCAAGTTCTACTTTGTGTCTTTTTGCTCTTATAGTTACTCCTTTTTCAGCTTTCAAATCTTCCAAAAAATCTTTTATCTTTTTATCAAGATTTTCCTCTTTTTCGATAATATCAGGATCGTATGTTATCTTTATATCTACAACTTTGTGATTTTTCATTTTTATCTCCTATCTATTTTTAAATTTATTTTCTATTTTACCGACTATGGAAGAGTCCTCTATGGTAGAAATATCTTGAGTTATCTCTTCGCCTTTTGCTATCGTTCTTAATATTCTTCGCATGATTTTTCCACTTCTGGTTTTTGGTAAACCTGGAACTATAAGTATATCATCGGCTTTTGCGATAGGTCCTATCTCTTTTATGATGAGGGCATTGATATTTTTTAGAAGTGTATCTTTTTCTATCTCTTTTTTCAGTACAATATAAGCAAATATACTCTCTCCTTTTATATCATCAGGTTTGCCGATAACAGCAACTTCCGCCACATGTTCTTCGTGTCCTATGACACCTTCTATCTCAGCGGTTCCCAGTCTATGTCCGGAAACATTGATAACATCATCGGTTCTACCGGTTATAAAAATATAGCCATCTTCGTCATATATGGCAGCATCACCTGAAAAGTAAACCGGTTTTCCATCTTTTTTGCAATCTCCGAAATATGATTTTTTAAATCTTTCGGGATCTCCCCATATAGTTCTTATCATACTCGGCCATGGCTTTGTGATACAAAGAAGTCCTTTTTCTCCTTTAGGAGTTGGATTTCCTTCTTCATCAATGATTTCTGCTTTGATTCCGGGAAGTGGAAATGTAGCAGACCCCGGTTTTATAGGTGTAGCTCCGGGAAGTGGGCTTATGATATGTCCACCGGTTTCAGTTTGCCACCAAGTATCTACTATCGGACATTTTCCTCTGCCTATAGTCTCATAATACCACATCCAAGCATCCGGATTGATAGGTTCACCGACGGTTCCAAGTACCTTTAAGCTACTTAGATCGTATTTTGCAGGCTCATCAGCTCCGACTTTATGTAATAGTCTTATGGCAGTTGGAGCCGTGTAGAATTGATTTACTCTAAGCTCTTCTATCATTTTCCACCATCTTCCGGCATCAGGATATAAAGGCACACCCTCGTACATTACCGTTGTAGCACCTATGGCAAGAGGTCCGTAAACTATATATGTATGTCCTGTTATCCAACCTACATCGGCAGTACACCAAAATGTATCATTTTCTTTTACATCAAAGACATTCTCCATAGTATATTGTGCCCATAGGATATACCCCGCTCCTGAGTGTTGTACACCTTTTGGTTTACCGGTACTTCCGGAAGTGTATAGTAAAAATAGAGGATCTTCGCTATCCATCTCTTCAGCTTCGCAAAATTCGGACTCATTTTTTATAAGATCGTTATATATATGGTCTCTACCTTCGACCATATCAACTTCTTCATAATTTCTTTGAACCATTAAAACATTTTCAACACATTCACAACCCTCTTCCAAAGCTTTGTCAACTATCGGTTTTAAAAGATAAGGGTTTCCTCTTCTGTATGCTCCGTCAGCTGTTATGACAACTTTTGCTCCGGCATCTATAATCCTATCTCTTAAAGCTTCCGCACTAAATCCACCGAAAACTACCGAATGTATAGCCCCTATCTTAGCACAAGCCAACATGGCAAATGCAGCTTCGGGAATCATAGGCATATAGATAACTACTCTATCTCCCTTTTTTACTCCAAATTGATTTTTAAGAAGATTGGCAAATCTATTTACTCTATAATATAGTAAAAGATATGTTATGATTCTTCTTGAACCGTCTTCTCCTTCCCAGATGATAGCGGCTTTATTTTTTCTCGTATCAAGATGTCTTCCGATACATTGATGAGTTATATTTAATTTTCCGTTTGTAAACCACTTGTAAAACGGAGCATCACTCTCATCAAGAACCTTATCATAAGGTTTAAACCACTTTATCTTTTCTTTGGCAAGTTTATCCCAATATGCTTCATAATCATCATCAACCTCTGCACAAATTTCACGATATTCGCACATATTTTTTATGTTAGCCTGTTTGCTAAACTCTCTATTTGGATAAAATATTCTGCTCATTTAATCTCCTCTTTTATAAATTTTGTTATCTTTATCTCCAAGCTTTTCCTACCGGTAAATTGACACCCGTATCGGCAAAAACTACATGAGCCATTAGGTACCAAGCTGAAAATGCACATATCATCAAATCCCAAGCAGCCAATGTGCCGAAAAATGCATTTCCTGTAAAGTCTTTCAATGTCAAACCTAAAAATCCCAAAAATAGTGTCAAAAATACAAATGCTAAAGTTCCGTTATATTTCATAGAACCGATGAACATAATGCCGGTATATATAGTCCAAGCCAATAAAAAATATGCTACTTCCGGTGTAGTTAATTTTAATGCAGGATATGCTTTGACAATTTCGGGACTTGTGCCGAAAACAATAAAAAATGCCAATGCTATCCAAAATGCACCATAAGAAACAAAAGCACTAAATCCAAAATTATTTCCTACTCTAAATTCAAAAAAACCAGCAATTAATTGTGCCAAACCACCATAAAAAAATCCCAACCACAGCACAGGACCCACACCTATCCATCCTAAATTGTGACACTGCAATAAAAATGTTGTCATTGCAAATCCTCCAAGACCAACTGCCGCGGGATTACCTAACTTTGTTTGCTCCATATTCTAATCTCCTTTTATGAATTTTATTTTAAACGAAATATGTCTAAAATATTTAACAAAAGCAGTTTATCATATATATTTTTAAACTTTTTTTAAATTTAAAAAAAAGTTTTATAAAAGATTATTATATGTTTAGATAAAATATTTTTCTGAAAAGATAATAAGGAGATAATGATGTCAATAGCAATAATGTGTTCAGGAGGAGATGCACCGGGAATGAATCCGGCTATAAAGAGATTTGTGGATTATGTTTATCTAAAAGGTAAAAAACCATATTTTATCTACAACGGATTGGAAGGCTTGATAGACAATAGTATAAAATTGGCAGAACATAAAGATGTCAGCGGTATATTGCATAAAGGTGGAGCTATCATAGGCTCGTCAAGATCCAAGAGGTTTTATGAAAAGAGCTATAGGCAAAAAGCATATAAAAATCTAAAAAGATATGATATAAACTCTCTGGTTGTTTTGGGAGGTGACGGTAGTTTTAGGGCGATGGATGTGTTTAATAAAGAGTTTGATATAGATTTTATGGGTATTCCCACTACTATAGATAATGATATTGCTCACAATGATTATTGTCTAGGGGTAGATACCGCTTTAAATGTTATAAGAGATGCAACCGATAAGATACGAGATACCGCCTCGACATTCAAAAGAGGTTTTGTGATAGAAATCATGGGGAGAGAGTGCGGATATCTTTGTGCGGCATCGGCTATCTCTTGCGGAGCGGAATTGTGTCTGATACCGGAGGTTGAAACTGATTTGGAATTGGCTGAAAAGATACTAAAAAAGGAGATAGAGGAGGGTAGAAAATATATACTCTGTTTTGTTGCCGAAGGTACTAAAAAAAGCGATTTTATGGTGGAGTGGATAAGTGAAAGATTGGGATTTGAGACAAGAAAAAGTGTACTTGGTTATATACAAAGAGGGGGAAATCCTACCGTTTATGATAGACTCATGGCATTTGAGTATGTAGTAAAAGCGGTTAATTCTCTTTGTAATAAAACTCATTTAAATAGTGTTGTAACCTATCAAAACGGTAGTTTTTCATACTGTAGTATAGATAAGATAGCAAACGATAAATATGAGCTTAGCCACAATATATCAGATATGTTAAATTATATCGGTTGATAAATTTGTTTGATATTTTATGGTATAATATCTCAAAAATATAAAAGGTAGAAAATGAAAGTATTATTAATCAAAGATGTAAAAAGTCTTGGAAAAGCGGGTGAGATTAAAGAGGTTAAAGATGGATATGGAAGAAACTTTCTTGTTGCCAAAGGTTTTGCTAAAGTTGCTACTAAAGAGGTTGTTAAAGAGTGGGAAGAGGAGCAGGCTAGACTTAAAGCCGAGCAAGAGGCCGAGATAGCAAGACTAAAAGAGATAGAGAGTAATTTAAAAGATAAGACCGTTGTTATAAAAAGAAAACTTGGAGCTAACGGCTCACTTTTTGGAGCTGTGACCAAAGAGGAGATAGCAAAAGAGCTTAAAAATCAAACAGGTTTTGATATTGACAAAAAACATGTCGAGATAGATAAGGCGATAAAAGCTACCGGAGAGTATGAAGTGTCTTTAAAGCTTGGACATGGAATCCATGCCAAATTCAATCTTGTGGTAGAGGGTGAGTAATGTTTGAAGCGACTACCATACTTGCCCTAAAGGGTGAGAAAAAGGCGGTGATAGGCGGAGACGGTCAAGTAACATTCGGCAATACCGTCTTAAAAGGCAATGCTGTCAAGATAAGAAAGCTTTTAAATGGAAAGATTTTGGCTGGATTTGCGGGTAGCACGGCTGATGCTTTTAACCTTTTTGATATGTTCGAGGGAATTTTAGAGCAAAAAAAAGGCGATCTTTTAAAATCTGCCATAGAGTTTTCAAAACAGTGGAGAAAAGATAAGTATCTTCGTCGTCTTGAAGCCATGATGATAGTTTTAAATACTAAACATATCTTTATCTTGAGTGGCACCGGAGATGTAGTGGAGCCTGAAGACAAAACCATAGCCGCCATAGGTAGCGGAGGCAACTTTGCCATATCTGCCGCAAGAGCTTTGAAAAAGCACTCAAACTTAAGCGATGAAGATATAGTGAGAGAGTCTTTAAATATAGCTTCGGAGCTTTGTATCTATACCAATAACAATATAAATCTTTATACTTTAGAAGAGAAGGAAAATGATAAATGAATTTAACACCTAAGGAGATAGTTGAACATCTTGATGAGTATATTATAGGTCAAAAAGATGCGAAAAAAGCTATTGCGATAGCACTTAGAAACAGATATAGAAGAATGAAACTGCCAAAAGAGATGCAAGATGAGATAATGCCTAAGAATATCTTAATGATAGGTTCTACTGGAGTAGGTAAAACTGAGATAGCAAGAAGATTGGCAAAGATGTTAAGTCTTCCGTTTATCAAGGTGGAAGCGAGCAAATATACTGAAGTCGGTTTTGTCGGAAGAGATGTAGAATCTATGATAAGAGATCTTGTAGCCGCATCTATAAATCTTGTAAAGAGTGAGCATAAAGAGAAAAATAAAGATGCTATTTTCTCATATATTGAAAAAAAGATACTTGAAAAGATACTGCCTCCTTTACCAAAGGGTGCTACGGCTGAAAAGAGAGCTGACTATGAAAAAAGTTATGAGAGAATGTTAGCTAAATTTAGAAACGGGGATCTTGATGACCTTAAAATAGAAATTGAAATCAATAAGGGTTTAGGAGAAAGTTCGGATAGCTCTTTACCTCCTGAGATTATCAAAGTCCAAGAATCATTTGTGAAAATACTTGGAAGCGGACGAGAGAAGATAAAAAAAGAGGTAACTGTTAAAGAGGCTAAAGAGATGCTCAAAAATGAGGCAAGTGAAAATCTTTTAGATATGGATATTGTAAAAAGTGAAGCTTTAAAAAGAGTGGAAAACGGAGGAATTGTTTTTCTTGATGAGATAGATAAGATAGCTGTCAGTCAAAAAAGTAGTTCAAGACAAGATCCAAGCAAAGAGGGAGTTCAAAGAGACTTATTGCCTATCGTAGAGGGAAGTAGTATCAATACCAAATATGGCACGGTTAAGAGTGATCATATACTTTTTATTGCTGCCGGAGCTTTTCACTTAACAAAGCCTAGTGATCTTATACCGGAACTTCAGGGTAGATTTCCTTTGAGGGTGGAGCTTAACTCTCTTGATGAAGAGATACTCTATCAGATACTAACAAGACCTAAAAACTCTCTGCTTAGACAGTATGAGTCTCTTCTTAAAACTGAAGGAGTGGAGCTTGTATTTGATGATGATGCGATAAGATCTATGGCTAAGATTTCTCACTTAACTAATGAAAAAACAGAAGATATAGGAGCAAGGAGACTTCATACCGTTATAGAAAAGGTACTTGAAGAGATAAGTTTTGAAGCTGATGAGCATAAAGGTGAGAAAATTATCGTCACAAAAGAGTTGGTGCATGAGAAGCTTGATGAGGTTGTAGAGGACGAAGAGGTCTCGAGATATATACTTTAAAAATCGGTATGGAATATTTTTTGCTTTAAATATCATAATAAATTATTAAGGGGATAGTATAGAAACTCAAGAAAAAGCCGGATTTGTTGCGGTTGTGGGTAGACCCAATAGTGGCAAAAGTTCACTTTTAAATTGGCTTATAGGCGAAAAGTTAGCACTTGTTTCTCACAAGGCTAATGCAACAAGAAAAAGAATGAATTTTATAGTGATGCATAAAAATGCACAGATTATTTTTGTGGATACCCCCGGGATTCATCAAAAGGAGAGACTTTTAAATCAATTTATGCTCGAAGAGGCTATTAAAGCGATTGGTGATTGTGATCTTGTCTTGTTTCTAACTTCTGTAAAAGATAGTATAGAGGATTATGAAGAGTTTTTAAGAATTAATACAAAGAATAAACCACATATAGTTTTACTAACTAAAATGGATCTTATTAGCAAAGATAAACTTTTGATAAAACTTAATGAGTATCAAAAATATCAAGACAAATATCTTGAAATTATTCCAATGTCTATAAAAAAAGGCACTAAGCAGATAAAATTGCTTGATGAGATAGCAAAATATTTACCAAATCATCCATATCTTTATGATCCAGAACTTTTGACTACCGAAAATTTAAAAGAGATATATAAAGAGTATGTGAGAGAGGCGATTTTTAATAATTTGAGTGATGAAATTCCATATTTAAGTGATGTAGTAGTAGAAAAAGTAGAAGAGTTGCCCGATATTGAAAAAGTATATGCGACGATAATTACAGAGAAAAAATCTCAAAAAGGTATTATCATAGGAAAGGGCGGATCAGCTATCAAAAGAATCGGCATGGAAGCGAGAAAAAATATAGAAAAACTTTCTCAAAAAAAAGTTTTTTTAAAATTGGAAGTATCGGTTAGACCTGGGTGGAGTAAAGATAAAAAATCTTTGTCCGATATTGGTTATAGAGTGAAAAATTAAATTTGTGGTAATGTATTTTAACTTTTGTCATATATTAAAGATTGAATTAAGCGAGAAATAAATAAAATTGCAATAATGTAAAAAATGGGTGGAAACATGGCAAATAAAGAGATTACAAACAAAAGATATACTTCCATAGTTACAATTGATCCGGATACTCTAAAATCATATAAGTTTCAAAATAATGAGATAAAGCTAAATAAACTCTCCAGTTTTAAAAAAGAGAATTTTTATATTTCCATCATTAATTTAAAAAATTTAATTACTGACCCTATAGAAATAAGCAGAAATATTCCTGAAGAGGATCTTGATAGTGCTATAGATATACAAGTATATGATGAGTTAAATCTTGACCCGGCTGTTCAATATACTATCTTTTATAAAGAGTTTTTTGGATTTGACAATAATAGCAAAAGAAAATTTAATGTTTTTGCGATAGAAACCTTAAAAATAAAAGAAGAATTTACAAAAGTTGTAAAAAAAGTCAAATATATTGACTATATCGCTCCTGAACCTTTATTGTTTAAATCATTATATGATAAAAACTTCCTTAACAAAGATAGTATTGATTGCTTTTTGTATTTTAAGAAAAAAGATGCTTTTTTAGCTATATATTCTGATGGGGAATATTTGTATTCAAAATCACTTAGTTTTTCTTTGGAGAAAATGCACGAGAAATATTGTGAAATAGTTGGAGAAAATATACCGTATGATGATTTTATCAATTTTATACTTTCCGGAACTTCTATAAATATTTCTCGATCAAATCAAAGACTTATAGTGAAATTATATAAAGAGATATTTGTTTATATTAATGATATAATTTTTTATGCAAAAAGAGCATATCTGATAGAAAATATTCACAGAATATATATTAATTCCGATGTAGGTATTTTTAAAAATATAGATAGATATATAAGAACATATATGGATATTGAGCCTCATGAGTTGAATTTTGTGATTGCTAAAAATGCAAAAGAGACTCAAAGTGAACAATTGCATAATTTGATGATATTGACCGCTTTGAATTATATAGAAGAGCCTGATGATGACTTGAATTTTTCCATATTTAAAAGACCACCTCCTTTCAAACAGAGACCAAGTGGTAAAATGTTGTTAATATTTTTAATATCTTTAATAATTTCATTGGCATATCCAATATATGAGTTTGGATATTCTTACTTTTTGAAATTGCAATTTACTAATTTAAAAGAAAAAGAACATAAATTGTTTACTGAAGCATCATTGATCAGAAAGCAACTGATGATTTTGAATAAAAAGGAAAAAACTGTTCAAGCAAAACTTACCAAAGAATCCAATAAACTTAATTTTAAAGAAAAATTATTAAAACAAATTTACAATAAAAAAGTTCACTATCCTATGAAAATTATGATATTAGTTGATATTTTCAAAAAAATCAATAAATATCATTCAAAACTATACAAAATGGATATAGTAACTGATAATAATCGAACAATAATGGTCTTTTCGGTTTTTAGTAGAAAAGATAAAAACATTACTGAACTTATAAAAGCATTAACAAAAATGAAAAAATTTGAAATAAGTACAAAAGAGATTAAAAATGACAATAAGAAGAAAATGTATTTAAGCGATATTAAGGTAGTATTAAATGATAACATCTGATAGATTATTTGAAAAAATTGATTTAGTATTGAAAGATAAAAAAAGTAGCGAATTATCAATGATATATATTGGAATTTTTGTTATAATTGTAACGATAGTGTATTTGTATGTATTTCCAATTAGTGGGCAAATGCTGAAACAAACAAAAAGTAAAGTTGCAAATGTAAAATTAAAAATAGCAAAAGAGATAAATTATATCAATTCTAAGACTGTCAATGGAGATAAGCAATATTATATCAAACAAGCAAATGATAAAATAAAATTTTTAAAAAATAAAATGGTTGATACGGTATATGCAAATGGTTATATCGATAATAAATTGCAAAAGTTATCATATTTATTGTACAATGATGTAAATTGGGCTAATTTTATAGATGATATAGCAGAAAATGCTAAAAAATATAATGTAAATATAAATTATATAAAAAACCAATTCAATGAATTAAACTATAAAAAAGTGGAGCAAATTTTAGATATAGAAGTTGATGCTAACGGTGATTTTAATAATTTGATTAAGTTTGTGAACTCTATTGAAGAGAGTAATCTTGTAGTGGATGTACATGACTTAAAAATGGATACGGATAAAAATATTCATACCAATTTTAAAATAGCAGTGTGGGGGATAAAATATTGAAAAAGATTCTATTGTTGGCTGGTATAGTATCTTTGTTGATGTCTGCAACGATAAATGGTTTATCTCAAAAACCTCAAATAAATATAGAAAAATATAATACTATATTTAAACAAATAGAAACAAAAAGAGTAGGACCATCGGATGTAGAATTGAGCATGATTTATAATCCGTTTGTCAACCAACATATATTAAAGATAATTAAAGATAAAAATGTTACAAAGTTTAGACCTGTTGTCCTACAACTTTATGGCATAATAAACAATAGAGCTAAGATCAATAAAAAATGGTACAAATTAAGATCAAAAGTTTATGATTATAAGTTAATTAAGATTAAAGATATTAGTGTTATACTGAAAAAAAATAGAAAAAAAATAGAACTATTTTTAAGGAAAAAAAATGATAAAATTAAAATCACGAAAAACTTTTAATACAATTTTATTTTTAATTTTGAGTCTATTGGCAGGTTTAAATAGTGTAAATGCAAAAAATAGTTGTAACTATAGAGCTTTTAATATCAAAGTTCTTGATGGTGCAACTACGAATGAATTATTAAATCAACTTAGTGTGGATTGTGGATTCAGCATTTTGGTAAAAGATAAAATTGCAAAGAAACAGATAAATAAAAAGTTAAACGGAATTAATATTAACAATATGTCTTTGGATGAAATATTTGGAATACTCTTAAACGATAACAATCTAAAGTATGATTTTAATAACAATATTTTAAAAATTTCAGGTATAGAAACAAAAACTTTTAAAATTGACTATATAACTTCCGATAGAATCGGAACAGCTATTTTAAATGCTTCTGTACAATCAACAAATACAAATGATACCACCGGAGCAACTGATGAAAATCAAATAACAACGAGCGAGTCTTTTAATTTTTGGAAAGATATATCAAAAGATATTTTATCAATAGCAAATAGTGGATCAGAGGATTATATTGTTAAAACTCCCATAGTAAATCAAAATGCGGGTTTGATTACAGTAACGGGTACTAAAGCACAGATAGATAGAGTAGATAAATATTTGCAAGATATTAAAAAAAGATTAAATAAAGAGGTTTTAATTGATGTCTCTATCGTTTCTGTTGAGCTTGGTAAGGCACATACAAGTGGAGTAGATTGGACTCAATTTGCTTTGGCTGTAAATAAACCTACAGGTAGCAGTGTTCCTGCTTTGAATGGTACAACCAATGGAGCAAATACAGGAACTTTTACAGCAAATGGAGATAGACTTTTTAATTTAGCTTGGAATAATGCTTTTAGTTTTACAAATACAATTTCATTTACAATGAATGGGCTTATGAACTTTCTTAAAACTCAAGGGCATTCAAGAATTGTTTCAAACCCTAAAATCTTAACACTGAACAACCAACAAGCACTCATAACAATAGGAGATAATATAAACTATAGAGTTCCGGAAACTACTCCGGCAAATACCGGTGGAACGATAAATGTACAATCATATACAAATGAGTCTATTTTTGTAGGGATATTGCTCAATATTATGCCTCAGATTTCAGAAAATGATGAAATTATGCTAAGAATAAATCCGTCGATAAGCAATTTTAAATATGCGGAGGACAATATTAAACAAACTCAACCAAGAGAAATAGCCCCAGATACTACTGAAAAAAAATTATCAACGGTAGTCAGAGTTAAAAATGGGGATACTATAATTTTGGGAGGATTGATAGGAAAAAGTAACAATATTTCCAATACCGGAGTATCCGGTTTGAAAGAGTTGCCTATTTTGGGAAATCTATTTAAAAGTAAATCTATGTCAAATAGTGTTAGTGAGTTAATATTTATCATAACTCCAAGAATTGTTAAAAATGAGAATCATTCAAATATATCTTTAAAAGAGTTGGGATATGGTAACACAACCATTGGAAAGTAGCTATACAAAAGCAAAAGATGTTTTTAGTGATAAATATAATGATGTCTATGTCAATCTTGACAGTTCTATCGTAACATATGAGAAATTGTTAGAAATTCTTGATAAGCCTATAAAATTAGCACTATTTTATGGCAAACCCGGAACAGGTAAAACATTTCTTTTGAAAAAAATATATAGAGATTTGTTAAAAAAAAAACCGATAATATTTTTTCCAACTCCATTTTTTGATGAAGTTGAATTTGTCAAAAATATATACGAAAGATCCTTTGGCGAAAAGGCTCCTGATATAAAAACTTTCGATTATTTTTTTCAAGTGATTATCGAAAAGGCTCAAGATATTAAAAAATCTATTCCTGTTTTTATAGATGAAGCACAATTGTATCCTCCTGATATTGTTGAGAAAATAAGACTGCTTGCTGATACTAGAAAATATAAATTTATCTTTACAGTTCATAAAACGGATCAAAAAGAAGATATATTTGTAAAAGATTATTTTAAAACAAGGATTTGGGAGAGTGTTGAACTTAAAAATATTTCTTATGATGAATTTAAGATATATATAGAGAAGAAACTTCTTCATTACAATATGTTTGATTTTATAGGCAAGTTTACAAATAAGCACTATAAGACTATTTATAACTATAGTAAAGGAAATTTAAGAGAAACAAATAAGATAATATATAAACTTTTTGAGATATCCGAATATTATGATATAAATGAGCCAAGCAAGATAAACAATAGACAAATAGATATGAATGTTTTATATATGACTGCTATTAGTTTGGGGTATATAAATGCTTAATACTCAAGAGATAAGAGATCTTGAAAATAGATTAAGACGATACAAAAATAAAAAATATATAAATCTTTCTATAAGTGTATTTGTTGCTGTTGTGATAATATCTATTTCTGCTTATATTTCTTTTTTTTATAAACCGGATAAAAGTAAAAAAGATTTTAATACTACTATTGACAAAAAGACTTTACCAAAAAAACAGATAATAAAAGAATCCAATATGGATATACATAAAATAGACAAAAAAAACAATACATCAAAATCATCTATTGCAAATATTGAGAAAAATAGTACAAAACTATCGATACGAAAGTCTCATGCTTTAAAAGCATCAAAAAAGAGTAATTATGAAGATGTGTTGGCACTAAATACAGATTTTATAAATAATATTTTTACCAAAACAGATACTAAAGAGATTGCAAAAAAAGATACAAGAAATAATAATATGAATTTATTAAAAAAAAGCATAATAAAAAACTCTGTAACAGAATATACAGGTATAAAAAAGCAGAAAATTTTGATTTCCAGTAAAAAAATAGATAGAATTAAGTATTTGAAAGATAGATATAAAGCAACAAGAAAAGCTAAATATGCCATACTACTTTCAAAGGAATTTTATAAGAAGCACAACTATAAACTCTCTTTAAAATGGGCAATAATTGCTAATGATATAGATAGCACCAAAGAAGAAAGTTGGTTAATGTTTGCTAAAAATAAGGTAAAACTTGGTCAAAAGCAAGAAGCTATAAAAGCTTTAAGGATTTATTTGAGAAGTTGTAATTCAGCAAAAGTTGAAAATCTTTTGTCTGATATAAAAAATGGAGCAATGAAATGAAATATATTTTTCTATGTTTAATGATAGTTACATACTCTTTTTCTATTCAAAAAAGTGATATTTATAAAGCTTATCAAAATAAAAATTACAAAACTGCTTGTATATTGGCTGCAAAAATATATTTGCACAATAAAACAGATAATGATTTTTTAACTATCTTTGCAAATTCTTGTTTAAAAGTTGATAATATTAATAGAATGGCTTTTCCCGCAATGCTGCTTATGAGAAATTCTGGAGCAAGGAGCAATAGCATATACTTTTTAACGATACTGTATCAAAAAAAGTTGCTTTATAAGTCATTAATTGATGGTTTTGATGTTTCTAAGTACAATTTTCCAACTACAGATTATATATTATCTAAAATTTTTGTCAAATATAGCAAAAAAGATTATCAAAAATTGGCAAATATTTATATCTTTACAGATGATAAAGATAAAGATATAACTTATAAAATGAATGTTATCAAGGATAAAGGTGTCTATAAAATAGTCTTAAAAACATTTAAAAAAAATGTTCTATTGAAAAAAAGAATATATTGGTAGTGATATGACAAATGTAGAATCAGATATTTTAAATTTTATTAAAAAAAATAGAATTGTTAATGAGGTAAAAGTTAATGAATTAAAAGATAAATTAGATAATGAAAAATTAAATATTAGTGATATATTGCTTAATGAAGTCTTTTTTGAAGAAGAGAGTTTAGTTATTTTTATTAGTGAATTAATTCAAAAAAATATTATAAATTTAAGTAATATATCAGAATATTTTCCGATTGCTATGGAAACTGTATTAAAAAGATTTGCAAATAGTATTAATGCTGTATATTTGGATCTTGATAATATAGATGTCAACTATAAACTTGCTTCGAAAGTGCCGTTAAACCAATTAAAAAGATATTTTACTTTACCTTTGTATGAAGATGAAATAAATATTTATATTGCTTTTGGTGAACCTTTTAATATAAAAGCTCAAGAGGCGATGCAACGATATTATCCTAAAAAATTAATAAAAACAGTTATTGCTGATCCTGCTCAAATTGAGAAATATTTCAATAAGCTTGAAATAAGTATGGGAACAAAAGATTTAATTAATGAAATCAGAAAAGAACTTGCTACTAATGTTATAGAAAATTCTGGTGAAGCATCTGGCATAATGAAGTTAATAGAGTCTATTATCAAGACTGCTGTACTTTACCGTGGTAGCGATATACATATAGAGCCTACTGAAAACAACTGTATTGTAAGAACCAGGGTTGATGGTATGCTTAACGAATCTTTTGTTTTTGATAAAGACATATACCCTCCTTTATCCTCAAGAATAAAACTCCTTTCTAACTTAGATATAGCCGAGAGAAGAAAACCTCAAGATGGTAGATTTTCTTTAAAAGTTATGGATAAAGAGTTTGATTTTAGGGTTTCAACACTACCTATAACAAATGGCGAATCAATAGTAATGAGGATTCTTGATAAATCAAAAGTTATAATAACAATGGACTCTCTTGGCATGAGTAAAGTTACTTATGAAAAATTTAATTATGCCATGAGAGTGCCATATGGTATTGTTTTTGTTACAGGTCCTACCGGCTCAGGTAAAACTACTACATTATATGCTGCTTTAAATGCGATAAAAAGTATTTCTAAAAAAATAATTACTGTTGAAGATCCGGTGGAATATCAGCTTAATTTAACACAACAAACACAGGTAAATGAAAAAACAGGATTGACATTTGCTAGTGCATTAAAATCAATCTTAAGACAAGATCCGGATATTATCATGATAGGCGAAGTTAGAGATCATGAGACTCTAAGAATAGCCATACAGGCAGCATTGACAGGACATTTGGTTTTTTCAACTTTGCATACGAATGATGCTATAAGTGCTATAAATAGAATAATGGATATGGGTATTGAACCATATCTTGTGAGCGGTTCTTTGATAGCTATTGAGGCTCAAAGATTGATAAGAAAACTTTGCCCATATTGTAAAAGTAAAGTAGTTTTATCACAAAAAACTATTGAAGAATTTGAGGATTTTTTGCCGGAAAATTATCAATTTTATAAAGCTGTAGGTTGCGATAAGTGTGCAGATAGTGGATATTTTGGTAGAGAAATGATTTCTGAAATATTAGTAGTTAGCGAAGAAATTCAAAGTATTATAGCAAGAGGTGGTAGTAAAGCCGAGATAGCCGAACAAGCAAGAAAAGAAAATTTTGTAGATATGCTACAGGATGGTATAATAAGAGCAGCCAACGGTGTTACAAGTATTGAAGAAATTTACAGAGTAGTAAAATCATGAATTATTTTGAAGTTACTTATTTGTTTAAAGGCAGAAAAAATACAAAGATTATAAAAGCACAAAATAGAATGGATGCCCTTGCTACGGCAAAGATTAAATTGCCTGGTATTATTATAAAAATTATTGAGACTTCGGCTCCGGTGGAAGATCAATTTAAAGAGTTTCAAAAACAGTTTGAAAATACTCTTTTGAAGCCCAAGATAAAAATAGATAATCTTATCTCATCTATTAGGCAACTTGGTGTTATGACTAATGCAGGTATTTCTATCCATGATAGCATTAAAGAGGTCGTAAAATCAACAGAAGATAGAAGGTTAAAAGTTATTTTTGAAAATGTTGATGATGCCTTAAATTCCGGTCAAAGTTTTACTGAAGCTTTAAATAACTATAGATCCGATGTGGGAGATGTTACTATCGCCATGATAGAACTTGGAGAAAATACCGGTAATATGTCTGAGTCTTTATTGAAATTGGCAAAAATTTTAGAAGAAATTAGGGATAATAGGAAAAAATTTAAAAGTGCTTTGAGATATCCCATAATTGTTTTAGTGGCAATTTCTATAGCATTTACCATACTAATGGTCTATGTTGTACCAAAATTTAAGGAGATATTTGCAAAACTTCATACCCAATTGCCTATTCCTACAAGAATACTTTTATTTTTGGAAAATATTATAAATGGATATGGGTGGTATATTTTGATTTTTATTGTAAGTTCCATAGCAGCAGTAAAATTTTTATATGTAAATAATAGGGATTTCAAAAGAGAGTTTGATAAAAATATTTTAAAATTATATTTATTTGGCAAGATTATATATAATGCAACAATGTATAGATTTACTATGATATTTACTGAGCTTATAGCGGCTGGTATTCCTATTTCTGAGGCTCTTGATACTGCTGTTTTAACTATTGATAATACCATTTTGAAAGAAAAACTATTCAATGTTGCTACTTCAGTCGGGAGAGGTATGTCTTTGTCTGATGCTTTTAGAGATACCGGGCTTTTCCAAGGAATGCTTTTGCAAATGATTGGAGCAGGGGAAAAAAGTGGTACTTTGGATATGATGTTGGATAAAGTTGCCAATTATTTCAAAATGAGATTTGATGAAATAGTTGACAATATCTCAAGTTATATAGAACCGATACTTATAGGATTTATAGCAATTATGGTGCTTATAATGGCTCTTGGTATTTTTTTGCCTATGTGGGATTTGGCAGCTGCTGTTAAGCACGGATAAGCCCGGCTTCTTCAAGAAAGATAGAGTGTTTATATTCTATCTTTTTAATTCTATCATATTTTGCAAAAGACAGATAAAGTAATTCTTTTGCTCTTGTCGTCGCCACATAAAACAGTCTTCTTTCCTCTTCAAGAGAACCTCCCTGACTCATAAGTTTTCTGTTTGGAAATCTTCCGTCCATTAAATCTATAATATAAACTTCTTTAAATTCTAAACCTTTACTTGCATGTATGCTAAGAAGATTGACTCCTTCTCCTTCTGTCATTTCGCTACTTCCCAAAACTAAAGCATTTAAAAATTTTTCTATATCGTGATAATTTTTCGCTATATTGGACAGTATCCAAGCTTTTTGTATGATTTTTTGTTTTATTTCTTCGGATAACTCTTTATCTAATATACGATTTTTTTTGGTAGCTCTTTGATAAGAAATTGTCTGAGCTATAAAATGATATAGATTTGAATTGATGAGTTTTGTTATGATTTTATATGGAGATTTGGTGTTGTGGCTGTTTTTTACAAAATTATACAATGAATAGATAAATAAAGCTCCTTCTTTGGATATTTTCGGATGTTTTAATATTGGGTTTGATAAGAATTTTTCATCAAAATTCATATCCCTAAATCTTGCTACCGAGCCAAGATTTTCAAAGTCGTCAAAAAGTCCCAGTTGGTAGTTTTGATTTTTTTTACCAAAAGGATTTTTTACTTCCGAATCAGGTTGGATTAAGCCTTTTAATGTATTTCCTTTTCCAAGTTTGTATAGTGCTTCAAAAATCTCTTTGCCGATTACTGAGCCAATTCCTTTTGCATATTCAAAAATATTGACAAAAGCCATTATATCTTTTGGGTTAATCATAAGAGAGATAATGTTTAAAAGGGATTTGATTTCTTTAGTTTCAAAAAAACTAATACTACCTTTTCTTTTGCAATTTATCCCAAGTTCTCTAAGTGTTGCCTCCATGCCATCAGCACTTGAATTGTTGCGAAATAGTATAGCGATATCCTCATTTTTACTGGATGAATATTTTATCTTTTTGGCGATTTGTTGATATTGTTCAAAAACCTCTTCAAATACAAATAATTTAGGGGGTATATCTTTATGCTCTTTTGTTACTATCAACTCTTTTTTGTAAATTCTTGGATTTTTCTTGATAACCCTATTTGCAAGTGAGAGTATTTGCTTTGTTGATCTATAGTTTTTGTTGAGTGTATATATTTTTGCATTTTTGTATCTTTGTTTGAAAGAACCTATTATATTTATGTCTGCCCCATTAAAAGCATATATACTTTGGTCATAGTCACCTACACAAAAAAGAGAATCGCATTCAAAAGAGTCTATTACTCTACCTTGTAAAGAGTTTGTATCTTGATACTCATCCACAAGTATTTCTTTAAAATTTATTTTATTTTGCTTTGACTCTTCTATAATGTTAATCAGGAGATCGTTATAGCCAACATATCCAAATTTATTTTTTAACTCTTTAAATTCATTAAAAATATCTTCATAGATGTCTAAAAAAGGTTCTTGGTCGGGATTTTTTTTGCACAACCAGGAAGAAAAATTCTCTACGGAGCTATTTTGATAGAGTGAAAATATATCATATAGATATGAGTATTGATATTGTCGAATTTTACTGTCAATATGTGTAAAAACCCTCTTTTCATATATGCTTTTTAGTAATATTTTTAATTCTTTAGGTTGCTTTAAAACAATCTTTTTCCCACTTTTTTTCAAAAGTCTATAGCTAACCGAATGGAATGTTCCCGCCTCTATCTGTTTGACGGTTTTTTCATCGAAATAGTTTGCAATTCTCTCTATCATCTCTTTAGAGGCTTTGTTTGTAAAAGTTAGAAGCAATATATCTTCAGGTTTTACACCTTGTTTTAAAAGATAGGCTATTCTTGCTACTATTGTTGAAGTTTTTCCCGTACCTGCGGAGGCTATGATGAGATTGTATCCCAGATCAGCGGTAGCAGCATTTTTTTGCTCCTCGTTTAGCCTGCTTAAAGGCAAGGAGAACTCTCTTTATGCCAACTTATAACCGCCCAGCACAGGTAGTCTTTTTGCTCTTTTGCATTTTTGATAAATTTTGTGTAATACTCTTTTAAAAGTGATATTTGTTTACCGTTAAGCTCCCCCACACTCCAGAGAATACTTTGTATAAAAGCATTTTCATTTTTGTACTGGTTGCTTTTGCCTTCACTTTTTATATAGTTGATTGTAGGATTGATACCCATTTGATATAGTATATTGACAGTATATATATAGTCTGGTTTTTTATTAATCTTTTTGCCAATATAGTTTAATATGTTGTCATTTAAAAAACTACCTCCTACTTTATAAGTGAGATACACTTTTTTGTTGGCTTTGTTGTTTATTTTTTCAAGAGCATCTTTCATATTTGTTACTTCCATTGATCTTGATGCAAGAACTATATCGCAATTTGGGACACTATCCCAATTGTCTTCCCATGATAGATTTATAGGTGTGATATTTGTTATATCTCTTTTTTGCATCTCTTTTTCCAGATTTTCAAGCATTATGGTAGAAAAATCAACCACATATATCTTTTTTAATTTATTTGACATTAAAAGAGATATGTTGCCAACACCGCAACCTACATCAAGCATACTTTTGCAATTTTTTGTGTCTATTAGATTTATAAGTTCTTCATTGTAAATACTTTTGTGAATTCTATCAGATATATGAATAGCTTTTTCATCCCACTCTTTTTTTGATTTTGGTTGAAATGTGGTGGATTGTTTTTGCTCCATATAGAGTTTGTTAAAATCAATATCGTTAATATTCATAACAATCTCCCGAAGCTCAAAAGGATAGTTTTCAAAAGGAGTGGTGGGTTCACTAGGACTCGAACCTAGGACCGCTCGGTTATGAGCCGAGAGCTCTAACCAACTGAGCTATGAACCCTCCATTTAAAGACTGAAATTTTATCCAATTCTTTCTTAAACTATTCTTTATTGTTTATATTTTATTTTCTCATACATTGTATCATATTGGAAAGAGAATAGATTTTCTAATATCCCAAAAATTACCATAAATGTTATAAAGCTACTGCCTCCATAGCTAAAAAACGGCAAAGGTACTCCTACTACCGGAGCAAGACCTATGGTCATAGCTATATTGATACTCATATATATAAATATCATAAAACTAACCGAACTAATCATTGATTTTAAAAAATAATCTTTTTTAAATTTGAAATTTAGAGTTATTAAGTGTATTATCAGCAGAGCATACAAAAATATAAGTCCAAAAGCTCCGAGAAATCCAAATCTTTCTACATAGTAGGCAAATATAAAATCACTTGTAGAAACAGGAAGAAATTTCAAATGAGTTTGGGTTGCCTCCTCTTTGGTTTTTCCCTTTAATCCTCCCGAGCCGATTGCTATGATAGATTGTCTAACATGGTAGCTTTTTTTATCTCCGAGAAAATCAGTAATCCTTTTTTTTTGATAATCATGTAAATTATTGTATAGTAGGGGCATTGTCGTTATAATGGCTATACATAGAATTATCCATATCTTTTTATTGACACCTATGACAAATAGTGTGGCATATCCTATCAATAATAATATTAATGCGGTTCCAAGATCAGGCTCTTTTAGTATCAAGACAAAAGGCAAGATGATATAAAAGCTAAATTTAAGAAAATTTTTCCATCCATATCCATTCATCGGAGGAGGATTGTTTTTAACAAGATAAGCAAGCATAAGTAAAAATGCTGGTTTAAAAAGCTCTGAGGGTTGTATGGTAAAATTGATAAAGGGTATATCAAGCCATCTTTTTGCACCAAGTTTGGAAATGCCAAAAAAATCCACACTTATAAGTAAAATAATACTAATCCAATACAAAAAAGGTATAATCCAGTCCAACTTTCTAATAGGTATGATAAATGCGGTAGAAAATGCAATGACACCCACACCAAAATAGACTATTTGCTTATATGCAAGAGTTTGATTTGCTTCATTTATAAGATAAAAAGATATTAAAATGATGGGAAAAATCAATATAGGTATTACAAAGTCAAAATGTGTTAATATTCTTCTATCAATTTGAAGCAAATTAGAGCCTTTAAATTTTTTTTTATTATATCAAAAAAAGAGGATAGTGTGGAATTTGTAGCAAAAAAAGGAAGGCTTGATACTGTTTTGCAAAGCCAAATAGAACAAAGCAGAAATCAAATAGAGAAATTTATAAAAAACGGCAATGTTAAAATAGATGGGAAAACGATAAAAAAGTGTGGATTTAAATTAAAAGGTGGCGAAAAAGTATCTTATGATATAAAAGAGGCTGAAAAAGAGAAAAGTATAGATATAGATTTTGATGTTGAGATTTTATATGAAGATGATGATCTGCTTGTTATCAATAAGCCCCCGTTTTTAACGGTTCATCCCGCTCCAAGTGTCAGCGAAGCGACACTTGTTGATTGGTTGAAGCATAAAAATATCTCTTTATCCACTATAAGCGGAGAGGAGAGACATGGTATTGTCCACAGAATTGATAAGCAAACAAGTGGAGCTTTAATCGTAGCTAAAAACAACGAAGCACATAAAAAACTCTCGAAACAGCTTGAAGATAAGAGCATGGGTAGATACTATCTTGCGATGATAGATATGCCTCTTAAAG
This sequence comes from Campylobacterales bacterium, assembly GCA_027065125.1. GTDB lineage: Bacteria > Campylobacterota > Campylobacteria > Campylobacterales > JALSKU01 > JALSKU01. Next base: position 51,322 of record JAMOOV010000061.1, read on the forward strand.
ATAATATTATAGTTGATAAAAAAATAGGAAGAAATAGAAAAAATAGATTGAAAATGGGCATAGATGAAAGAGGTAAAATTTCAAAAACAGCTTTTTTAAAACTTCTATTGTCTAAAGATGAAAAAAATGAATTGATACTTGCAAAACTTTTTACAGGTAGGACACATCAGATAAGAGTGCATCTTGGAACAATATCAAGGCATATTTTGGGTGATGATTTATACGGTTTTAAGAGCAAAAATAGTAAAATAAATAGAGTAATGTTGCATGCATATATAATATATTTTATACATCCAACAAGTGAAAAAAAAATATTTATAAAAGCACCTCTTTTTAAGGATTTTATTGAGGTTGCAAATGAGAAATTTGATAAGGAGAAATTTGATGAAAAAATTGATATTGAGTATATTTTCAATACTATTGATAATTTTTGTTAGTGGATGTCAAAATATTACACCGCAACCTCAAAAAGTTGTTATAGATCCGGCAATGCCGACTGTAAAAGATATAAAGATTTTAACAGATATGACAGAGGTTGCTTTTGAGTGGGATCCTGTCTATAACGAAGCTATAAAGGGATACTATATATACAGATCCAACCCTTTAAAAAAAGATGGAAAACTTCATAGGATCGCGACGATAAGCGATAGATATATTTCTCATTATGTTGATACCAAGCTTATGCCGGGAACTGTTTATTACTATAAAATGTCAACATTTAGTGGCAAATATAGAGAATCTGAACCAAGCAAAATAGTCGAAGCCAAGACATTGCCGCTTTTATCGTCTGTACCGTATATAAAGGCTATTTCAGGTTTGCCTCATAGGATAAAGATCATCTGGAGACCGGATCCAAATCCAAGAGTATCAAGCTATATCATACAGAGAAACGATTTAATTGATATGAAATGGAAAGATATAGCAAAGATTGATGGTAGATTAAATGCTGAATATATTGACAAAGATTTACCTGATAATAAAACTTATAGGTATAGAGTTAGAGTTGAAACCTATGATAGTATCGTCTCAACTCCAAGTAGTATAGTGGAAGGTAGCACAAAGCCTTTGCCTCCTGTTGTTTTAGATTTAAAAGCCAGTAGAGATTTGCCTCAAAGGATTGAACTTAGCTGGGATAAAAGCCCAAAGAAAGATGTAGTTTACTACAATGTATATAGAGCGATATCTCCATATCTGTTTTATACATATCTAGCAAAGACGGCAGATACCAAATTTGATGATCTCATTGGAAAAAATGGAGTTGCAAGATACTATAAAGTTACCGCCGTGGATAATCAGGGTCTTGAGTCTCCAAAACAGGAAAATCCTGTTATGGGAACGACTTTATCGGCTCCAAAACCACCAGTTCTTAAAAATGTTCAACTTGTCGGTTCAAGTGTGGAAATTATTTGGGACTCTTGGGATAGTAGGGCTGTAAAATATACGGTTATTAAAAAAATTGGAAATGGGTTTAATCAAAAAACCATAAAGTATATCAATATAAATGGCAATAAATA
>JAMOOV010000062.1 GCA_027065125.1 Campylobacterales bacterium
GTTAGTGAGTTCCAGCTCGACAAATAAATCTTCTGGAGATACGGATGGTATTACAGCAAGCAGCACTTATAGTGGAGATGGAATTTTTAGTATAGATGTTAATAATTCAAATAAAAAAGAAAATACCTATTATATACATCTTGATACACAGGACTTTCTCTGGTATGTACCTAATGGTTTTGGATTAGATTATAATGACAGTGTAGGGAGTAGTTGTTCAGAGCATCCGTGTATAGAGTATAAATATGGAACAAATACACAAGGTGAGGGTGTCAACAGTGGATCGACAAATGGTCTTTCTATTGATCTTAATACATCCAAAAACAGTCGTGGTGTGAGACTCTTTCGATGAAAAAGGCTTTTACGCTTATTGAATTAATCTTTTCAATGGTGATTATTGCCATTGCTTTTTCAGTTTTACCTAAAGTACTTTATATGGCATCAAAAAATGCTACAACTTCACTCAAAGAAGAGGCGATGTACAATGCAATAGCCTATGCCGGACTTATACGTGCGAGTGCCTGGGATGAAAACAATACGGATTTTGATGATATATTACTTGTAAATGGAGCTGACAGAAATGCAAGCTATGACTGTAATACTTCTACTGGCTACAGAATAGGCGGCTTTGTAGGATCTCGTAACTGTTTAGAAGATAAAAATGCCTCTGCCTTAGGTAGTGATGGTGGAGATCTTGATGATATAGATGATTTTGCTAGTGTAAGTGCAAAAAATAGTAACAGCTCTCGTCAATATGATGTTAATGCAACTATAACATATGTAGGTGATACTTTTTTTACTACTGCAACTTCAAGTTCTTTAACAAACTCAAAACGTATAAAAATTATAGTTTATCCAAAGAAAAAAGCCTCAGAACTTGGCAATGCATTTGTTCAACTTAATTTTACACTGTACAATCTTGGACAGCTACGTGTAAACAAAAGGAGTTGGAATTGAGAAGAGCAGCAACCCTTATTGAATTGCTTATGGTACTTGTTATTATTTCTCTCCTTTCCGTAGCAAGTTTTAAGGCATTGCAAAAACTTACAACACGGGAGTACAAAGCCAAAGAACAGACACGCCTCTCTTTGGAGTCACAAGTTACGGTAGATATTATCAGCAACTATCTTAAATACAGAGTACCTTATACAACTATCGGCTATGATCCAAGTGATGGTAGCTTTGAGTATATAGGTGATTTAAGTGATGATCAAAAACGAATTCTTGAGTGGTTTGGCCGCGATCGTGATGATTTTTATCTGAAAAATTATAGTGGTTTTATTGATATGGAGAAGAAAAGTGGTGATACGCTTTATTCTCCGGATACAAATCTTAGTGAGTCAAATGATAAAATATTTAATCTAGTCTTTGCAGGGAGTTTTGACAGAGCATACAGTGCTAATGATTATCAAAACAGTTTTGGTTGGCATAATAAAAATTCAAGTGAGAGTTTTGATATTACACTTGACGGAAGTGGAAATATTGAATTAACAGATGGTACAAAGCCTGAGCATTTGTATGAAAAATATTTTTTGACAAAAAGTGCCTATGCAATAGCCAGGGGAGTAGATATTGATCAAAATGCCACATGTCTTAATAATCTCAATATAGATGATGATACCCTTTTACTCTTTTATGATTATCAGCCATGGGATAACAGCAGTGGAGAGGGTGAGACGTTTTGTGCTGATCCAAATGGCAATAAGCAATCTGGAAGTGCTACGATATTGATGAAAAATATTAGCGGATTTAGTTTTAAAGAGGTAGATTATACAATTCGGATTCTTTTAGATATTAACAAAAATATAAGAGGTTCATCCCCTGTGCACTTTTCTAAAATGAAGGTGGTCTTTTAATGCGTAGCGGATTTAATCTTATAATGGCTATTTTTATATTGCTTATACTCTCAGGCGCAACTGTTTTGACATTAAAGTATGTCTCTATTTCTTCAAAGCATTTTGCTGACAGCTATACGCAGGAGCAAGGGGAGATCTTTGTGCAATCTGTGACCGAGGCGACTCTTTTAAAAATTGAGGGAAAAGAGAGAGATGGGAGTTGTGGAAGTCTTTTGAGTGGATGGAGTTGCAGTAGTGCTGATGGAAAGTTCGATGCAACAGTTACAATAGAGCGTTATTATCTCTACAAAGGAGAGGATAATAACGGAGATGATCTCTCATCTTGTAGTATTGTTACGTCGATAGATACAAGTGAATCGCATGGTTATATAATGATGCATGTCATTATTACATCACAAAAAGCATTTTCTCCCATACGTATAGTTTATAGAGGATTACAAAGACCATGAAAAATGCATATACTCTTGTTGAACTTATTTTTGTTATTGTTATTATTGGCATCCTTTCAGGCGTAGGATTTTACAGTTTTGATCCACACTATCTTAGAAATGATGCCCATATGATAGCAATGAAGATAGAACAAACCCGATATCAGGCGATACATTTTGATAAATCTTTTGGAGAAGAGAATAGTAGTATTGGCTGTATAGATATCGTTAATCTTAAAAATGCTCAGAGTACAATTGATCAAAATTATAAATTTCATAGTGATATTTCGCCAGAGAGTGGTAGTATCTGTTTTGATATATTTGGCAGATTATCAGATGAGAGTATCAATGATCTCAATATAAGTTATCAAAATAAAAAGGTAACTTTACATATATTAAAAAATTCAGGTTATATTGATATAATATACTAAAAAAAAGGTATTGTAGCGGTGCTTGTAGAGAAAAAAGTTTTATTACTTGAAAAAGAAAAACCATTTTTTTTCGCTAATGAACAAT
>JAMOOV010000063.1 GCA_027065125.1 Campylobacterales bacterium
ATCATCTCAAAATAGCCGTAAAAAGGTCCTATATGATAGTAGATAACTTTTTGCACCTCTTTATCTCTAAAGTACAAACCCATTCCAAAAAGTAGTATCGATCCGCCTATCCATGCCGAAGCGGCAAAAATATGTGTAAATAACATAATATTAAAAAACAAAACAACCCCTCGTTTTAAATAAGAGTAATTATATCCAATTTAAAATTAATTTTCAATCATAAAGTCCGCTACTTAGATACCTTTCACCCGTATCACATAGCAAAGTAATGATATTTTTGCCTCTATTCTCCTCTTTTTCGCCGATAGATTTTGCCGCAAAAACATTTGCACCCGAAGATATACCGACTAAAAGTCCCTCTTTTTTTGCAAGCTCTCTTGACATCAAAAAAGCATCTTTTTCATCCACTTGAAACACTTCATCATATATTAATGTATCCAAAACTTCAGGAACAAAACCCGCTCCAATACCTTGGATACCGTGCATTCCGGCTTCTCCTCCCGATAATACGGGCGATCTTTTTGGCTCCACCGCAACTATCTTTATATCGGGATTAAACTCTTTTAATATATGACCTATACCGGTGATAGTTCCGCCCGTTCCGACCGAAGAGACAAAAATATCTATCTTTTTACCCATATCTTTCATAATCTCCACGGCGGTTGTTTTGATATGAGATCTCGGATTGGAGGGATTTTCAAATTGATTTGGCATATATGAATTTTTTATCTTTTTTAAAAGCTCTTTTGCTTTTAAAACAGCACCGTTCATCCCCAAAGAGGCAGGTGTCAAGACAAGTTCAGCTCCAAGAGCTTTTAGCAAAATCTTCCTCTCTTCGCTCATAGATTCTGGCATAACAAGTATAAGCTTAAGATTCATAGAGGCACACACACTTGCAAGGGCTATACCGGTATTGCCGCTTGTGGGCTCTATGATAACACTATTTTCATTTATAAGATTTCTTTCAAAAGCATCTAAAATCATACCATAACCGATCCTATCTTTTATAGAAAAGGTGGGGTTTAAAAATTCGCATTTAGCATATATTATAAACTCTTTATCTTTACAAATGTTATTTAGTTCGAGCATAGGAGTATGACCTATAAGCTCCGCTACCGATTTGACAACCATATCAACCTTCCAAAGCTTTGTTTAAATCCTCTATCAAGTCATCGCTATCTTCAAGCCCCACACTAAGTCTTATCAATGAGGGAGAAATACCCGCCTCTTGCAATTCTCTCTTTGAGAGTTGCTGATGAGTAGTGCTTGCGGGGTGTGTTATGATGGATTTGCTGTCTCCTATATTGACAACTATACTAAAAATCTCGGTGCTATTCATTATCTTTTTTGCCGCCTCAAAACTCTCCGCCTCAAAGCTCAAAAGTCCGCTACAAAGTCCGTTTTTAAAATATTTTTGCGATTTTTCATAATATTTGCTACTTTTCAAACCCGGATACGAAACCTTTTTTATCTTCGGATGAGACTCAAGAAACTTTGCCACCGCCAAAGCATTTTTAGAGTGCTTCTCCATCCTTATACCGATCGTTTCAAGTCCTTGCAAAAGCAACCATGAGTTAAAAGGAGAGGGAGCCGAACCGATATCTCTTATAACACAAAGTCTAACTCTCGAAACAAAAGGGTTTTTGATATCGCTAAAAACAAACCCGTGATAACTGATATCGGGCTCATTAAAGTGATAGTATCTATCGTTGTTTTTTATGATGTTTGGCATATCTTCACTCTCTACAATGATACCTCCAAGAGCCGTTCCCTGCCCTGTGGTATATTTGCTTGTACTATGAACAACTATATCAACTCCGCATCTTATAGGGTTAAATAGTGCAGCGGAGGCTACAGTATTATCACAAATCGTTAAAATCCTATATTTTTTTGCGATAGAGACTATCTTTTGTATATCGGGTATGGCTATCTGCGGATTGGATAAGGACTCAAAAATGATGCATTTGCTTTTTTCATTTATCAACTCTTCAAGATTGGTAGCATTATCGGCATCAAATATCCTCGCCTCTATCCCAAATCTTTTTAGAGTGTGGGTACATAAAGTAACCGTTCCGCCGTAAAGCTTGTCGCTTATTAGTATATTATCGCCTGCTTCGGCGACATTGACAATGCAGTTAAATATAGCAGCCATTCCGCTTGAAGTGGCAATTGCTCCCACACCACCCTCATACTCGGCAAATCTCTTTTCAAATATATCCGTCGTAGGATTATTGAGTCTTGTATATATGGAACCTTCGACTTTTAGATCAAAAAGATCGGCTGCATATTTTGCATCCTCAAAAGCATAAGCGGTTGTTTGATATATCGGAACGGACATTGTGCCTTCGCAACTTTTATTATCATATCCGTAATGCAAAGCAATAGTATCTTTTTTCATTTGATATTTTCCTTTTATTAAGCAGATAAGGTATGGCTATAAGCCGGGTTCTGTTTTGATGATTATTCATCTACATCACCGCTTCACAGCGGGATTTTAGCGAAGAGTAGTATATGTGAGACTTTAACCACTCTCTTCTTGCTACGGGTTGGGTTTACATGGCAGATTAGGTTACCCTAATCCCCGGTGGTCTCTTACACCGCCGTTTCACCCTTACCTGCCCACATTTTGGGTTCCAAAATGTGGGCAGGCGGTTTACTTTCTGTTGCACTATCCCTAAGATCACTCTCGTCGCCCGTTAGGCGAAACCCTGTCTCACTGTAGCCCGGACTTTCCTCCTGTCTATATTTTGAAGCAAAATATAGACAGGCAATCATCCGCCATACCTTAACGAAATTATATCTAATTATCTATTTTTTTCAAAATAGCTTACCACTCCATTAGCTATACCTTTTGCCAATAAATCTTCATAGTATGGATTGAAAAGCCTTTTTGCCTCCGTAGGATTGGTTATATAACCCGTCTCTATCAAAACAGCGGGCATTTGAGCACCCACCAAGACCCAAAACGGTGCTTTTCTAACTCCTCCATCAACAACTCTATATCGTTTTTTAACATTTTTTAAAATACCTCTTTGTATATCAATAGCCAATTTATTTGAAGCAACAATTTTTTCTCGATTTAAAAAATTTAAAAATACCTGTTTAGAGTAGTAATCCATACTGCTTATATCAGCACTATTCTCTTTTGCGGAAACTCTCTTCGCTCTTGTACTTCTCGCAGGAGAGAGGAAATATGTCTCAACCCCTTTAGCTGAAAGATATTGACTTCTTTTTGGTGCAGCATTTGCATGAATAGAGATAAAAATATCAGCTTTTTTTAAATTGGCAAAATGTGTTCTATTTCTGAGTTTAATAAATCTATCACTTTTTCTAGTATAGTAAACTTTATATCCATACCGCCTAAGATATTTGCCAAGTTTAAGAGCTATTTTTAAAACAGCATTTTTTTCTCTTAGCCTCTTATATCCGATAGCACCTGTATCCTTTCCTCCATGACCAGGATCTATAATAATAATTTTATCTGTAGTAATTTTTGAAGTAAAATAAGTCTTTTTGTAATTTATATTTTTTTTAACTTCATGAGGAATGTCAACTTTGATAATTATTTTATTTTTTTCAATACTAAAAATTGAATTTATAGGTTTTTTATTTTGCAATACAATTCTAATACTATTTTTTGCAAATTGGGAAATTCTTATCTCTTCAATATTTTTTATAAAAATTTTTTTAGGTTTAAAAGAAAGTTTAGCTTTAATATCAAAAATATCCCTGTATCTACTTTTTGAGTTTAATTCAAAAAAAGATATATCTTTTTTATCTATAGCTCTATCAAAAGTGATAATCAATCTATCATTATATGCCGACATAGCTTTTAATTTGGGAATAATATTTTTTACTGAATATGTTTTTTTTATTTGTCTATTTTTATCTCCCTCTTTCAAAAGCGAAGAGAGCTCATATTCGTAATAGTTGTATTTTAAATGCAATATTTTAGAACATTTAATCAACCCTCTTATGGCTAATATTTGAGCATTTTTATCATCGTCCATAATAGCTTTGATATATAAATTTTTAATATCGTGAAAAATTTTAACCGTTTTATCTTTGTTTGCACTGCTTATTAAAGAGATGTCTTTATTTATAGAATCATCAAGGGTTGTAGCATTTGCTCCAACAAAAAAGAGTATTAGAATAATCAGTAAATTTTTAACTATCTTCTCCATTTACCAACTTATCCATTAACTCTTTTACACTTATCTCTCTATCGAGCCTATACCCATTTGTTCCTGTAAAAAATAGTCCCTCTTCTACATTTCCTCTAAAAGCATCTGAGAGTCTATCAGCTATACAATATCCTACCTCTTTAGCTTCCACTCCTCTATGACAAGGTGATACACAATTACTTATACATTTTATTTTTGGAGCTTCTTTTTTCTCTATTAAGTTAAAAAGATTGGTCTTTACACCTCTTGCGGGATATCCTACGGGAGATTTAAAGAGTTTTATATCTTTTTCTTTTGCACCAAAAAGAACCTCTTTAAACTTTTTATCAGCATCACACTCATAAGTTCCTATAAATCTGGTACCCATTTGAACACCGCTGCATCCAAGAGACAAAAATCTCTCAATATCTCCTTTGTCCCATATACCACCTGCAGCAATAAGAGGAAAATCTCCCCAATTTTTTATCTCTTCAAGTATTGGGGTTATTAGATTTTCAAGTTTATAACTCTCATCAAAACACTGTTCATAAGTAAAACCTTGATGTCCACCACTAAGAGGACCTTCTACTATAACCGCATCAGGAAGTCTATTGTATCTTTTTGTCCATCTTTTGCATATAATTTTCAAAGCTTTTGCCGAAGAAACGATAGGTACAAGGGCAACATCAGGATAGCCTTCTGTAAATTCTGGCATATTAGTAGGAAGTCCAGCTCCCGTTATGATAATATCTGCTCCCGCTTCACAAGTATCTCTTATCACATTTCCATAATTATTAATAGCATACAAAACATTTGCCCCAAGAGGAGCATCATGACATATCTTTCTGGCATTTTTAAATATCTGCTTCAAAGCATTTTTTGAATAAAAATTTTCAGCCTCATAAGGTCTGCCATTTATCTCCTTATGAATATATTTTTTATCTTTATAATAACCGGTTCCAACTGTACTGATAACACCAAGTCCACCCTCTTTACTAACATTTCCTGCTAATTTATCCCAGCTTATACCTACTCCCATACCTCCTTGGACGATAGGTATCTTTATCTTATGTTTTCCGATTTTTATACTTTTATATGACATTTACACAACCTTTAATTTGGCAAATTTCCTTTTTCCGACTTGCAAAATGTATTCACCGCTTTTTAATTGCAACTGTTCATTACTACATTTTTCAGTATTGATTTTTACGGCACCTTGTTTTATATCTCTTCTTGCTTGAGAAGTAGAAGGCTCAAGCTTTGTTTCCACTAAAGCTTTGGCTATCCATACATCACCTTTTAATTCAAACTCTTTCATATCGCTTGGCAACTCTCTTTTTGAATGTACCTTTTCAAACTCTTTTTTTGCTTTCAAAGCAACATCTTCGCCATGATATCTTGTTGTTATTTCAATAGCCAATAACTCTTTTACTGTTTTTGGATGCAGACTGCCTTTTTCGACTTGTTTTTTAAGATCTTCAATCTCATTTAAAGTTTTATCACTTAAAACTTCATAATATCTCCACATCAAATCATCGCTTATGCTAAGTATTTTGCCATACATATCATTTGGGTTTTCAGTTACACCTATATAATTACCAAGTGATTTGCTCATCTTGTTAACACCGTCAAGACCTTCAAGAAGAGGCATCATGATAACTGCCTGTTCTTTTCCGACATTATAAGCTCTTTGCAAATGTCTGCCCATTAAAAGATTAAATTTTTGATCCGTTCCCCCAAGTTCTATATCACTTTTTAAAGCTACCGAATCATAGCCTTGCAAAAGAGGATACATAAATTCGCTGATACTTATAGGAGCATTTGATTTAAACCTCTTTTCAAAATCCTCTCTCTCTAACATTCTTGCAACATTAAAAGTTGTCGTCAATTCAAGCAAACCGCTACTGCCCATCTCGATAAACCATTTTGAGTTAAAAACTATCTCTGTTTTATTTGGATCTAAAATCTTAAAAACTTGCTCTTCGTATGTTTTAGCATTTTTTAAAACTGTCTCTTTGTCAAGCTTTTTTCTTGTCTCGTTTTTGCCTGTGGGATCACCGATAAGACCTGTAAAATCACCGATAACAAACTGCACGATTGCACCATATTTTTGCATCAAAGCCATCTTTTGAATAAGCACAGTATGTCCAAGATGAAGATCCGGAGCAGTCGGATCAAAACCGGCTTTTATATAATAATTTTCACCTGTTTCGTAATATCTTTTTAAAAGATAAAGGATTCTCTCCTCATCAATTATCTCACTAATACCTCTTTTGATCTCTTTATAAGCTTTTTCTACCATTTACTTAGCCTTTTTATCATTCATATTGAAAAATTCAATAGTTTTATATTTGTTTTTTAACTGTTTTTGTATTTTATCATAATTTGCACTTGGTATTTCAACAATCAATTCAAAATAATCAGCCAATTGATCCTCATCATTTTCAAGCTCTATACTAATAACATTTATGCCTATTTTAGCTAAAAATGTCAAAAATGTTGCTAAAGTTCCTCTCTTGTTTTCAAGATTTACGATAATCTTAGTTTTATTGGGCAATTCTCTCGCCCATTTTACAAAGACCATAGATTGATCATTTTCTATCATCTCTATAGCTTTTTCGCAAAGCTTATGATGAATAGTTACGGTAGAACCTTTCTTGAAAGCCACTATATCATCGCCAATTTTTGGATTGCAACAATAATTAAATAAAACATTGGAAATATTAAAATCAGCATAAAAAACAAGGTGATCAAACTTCTGTTTTTTTATCTTGTGCTGCCCTATCTTCAAAATAGGAAAAAACATTTTATCACTTTTTGAATATTTGCTCAAAACCACTACAACATCTTTTAAAAACTGAGAATCAATAGCAATTTTATCCATTTTTTTATAAAATTTCTCTTTTCTAAGCCAAGCCAACAATCTCTTTGATTTTACATGAAAAATAGTACTTAGAATATTAACAGCTATCTTTTTATTTAACTCTCTTATTTTTTGCCTACAGCTAAGACTGATAGCATTTCTTGCTTTTGATGTTTTTAAAGAGTTTATCCAGCTACATCTATAAATCGGCTTATTTCCTACTACAACATTTACTATATCTCCATTTTTAAGTTTTGTCAAAAGTGGAACTTTTTGTTTATTTACATATATAGCTTTTGTCTTATTTCCTATCTCCGTATGAACCACATAGGCAAAATCAAGTGCCGTCACACCTCTTGGCAATGTAAATATATCCCCTCTTGGAGAAAAAACAGATATATCTTCACTATACAAATCATTTTTTGCATACTCATAAAACTCTTGCACATCTTCATTGCTATTTTGAGTAGATTTGAGATCTTCGAGCCACTCAAGCTTTGGACTAAGTCCACTCTCTTTATATTTCCAATGAGCCGCCAATCCAAACTCTGCAGTCTTATGCATACTAAAAGTTCTTATCTGAGCTTCAATAATAGATTTATCATCAAATACGGTTGTATGAATAGTTTGATAGCCATTCTCTTTAGGTACAGCCACATAATCTTTAAATCTTGAAATCAACGGACTAAAATTGAGATGTATTACACCAAGTGCCTTGTAACAATCAAGAGGTTTTTTTACTAAAATTCTAATAGCAAGAAGATCTAAAACTTCTTCTATGCTGATACCTTTTCTTTGCATTTTTAAATATATAGAATAGTAGTGTTTTATCCTTTTTTCCAACTCAAAACTACCATCCATAAAATCATTGTTTATCAACAAATTATGGACTTTGGATATAAAGTGATTTAATTTAAGTTGCAACTGCTGAGTATGCTCTTTTAAATATTTATCTATTTTTTCATACTCTTTTGGAAGAACTATGGCAAAAGAGATATCCTCTAAAATATTTTTAATAGTTGATATGCCAAGTCTATGAGCAATAGGAGCATAAACCATAAGGGTCTCTTCGGCAATTCTCTTTCTTTTATCCTCTCTTAAAGCATCAATAGTTAGCATGTTGTGAAGTCTGTCACATAATTTTATCACTAACACTCTAACATCTTTTATAGAGGCTACAAGCATCTTTCTAAAAGATAAAGCTGATTTTGCAAGTCTATCTTCTGAAGTTGATGATATTAGATTTTCATCTCTTATCTCAACAATTTTAGTTAAACCTTCTACAAGATTTGCCACAGATTCAGAAAACTCACTTTTTAACTTATCTATTGTACACTCGGTATCTTCTACTACATCGTGCAACAAAGAGGCGATAATCATCTCTTTATCACCACCAAAATAAGCTATGATATAGGCAACAAGTATAGGATGTACAGCATACTCTTCTCCACTTTTTCTATACTGCCCTTGATGATAGAAAATACAAAAATTAAGAGCTTTTTCTATATCTTTATCAAATTCTATCCGACAATACAAAAGCTCTTTTGCTTTTTTGATAGTTTTGCATGTTTTTATATTTTGAAGTAATTCAGTCAATACAGTTTACTTTTTTTTAGTTATATCGCTAAAATCCAATCTGTTTTGAGCAATTTCCATTAATGCAATATCTGGAAACTTATATCTATTTTTTTCTATTTCTATAGCAGGTTCTGCTCCTGCACTCAACTGTTCAACTCTTTTAGCTACTGCGATAGACAAAAGATATCTATCATTATCCATATTTTTTAAGGCTTCCGCCGTTATTTTTTCCAATCTCATTTCATTCCTTTTTTATTTATTTTACCACAGAACAGCTACTAAAATCACTATTCTTTACAATATTTAACAAATTACCCTCTTTAAACATATTGCATACAACAATAGGTAAAGAATTGTCTTTTGCAAGTGCTATAGAGGTATCATCCATGACTTTTATATTATCTTTCAAGGCATCATCATAACTTATTGTATTAAGCTTTTTTGCATCATTGTATTTATTTGGATCTTTATCATATACACCATCTACTTTAGTTGCTTTTATAATCATTGACGACTTTATTTCAATAGCTCTTAAAGTTGCTGCCGTATCAGTCGTAAAGAAAGGATTTCCCGTACCTGCGGCAAATATAACAATTCTTCCTTTCTCTAAATGTCTTATGGCTTTTCTAACTATAAAAGTTTCACAAATTTGCTCCATTTTTATAGCACTTTGAACTCTGACTTCAAGTCCCATATACTCTAAAGCTTCTTGCATTGCTACCGCATTTATAACGGTTGCAAGCATCCCCATATAATCCCCACTCGTTCTTTTTATGATACCATCTTTTGCTGCACTAACACCTCTTATGATATTTCCTCCTCCTATAACTATGCCTATCTCTATATCATTTTCAACCAACTCTTTTATCTCTTTAGCAATAAACTTTAGAATAGAGGTATCTATACCAAAACCATTCTCCGCAGAAAGTGCCTCTCCTGAAAACTTAACTAAAACTCTTTGTTTCATTATTTCTCCTATTAATCGTGGGATTTTACTAAAAACTTGTTTAAAATCTAATCAATCTCATTGGATTGATATGTTTATTTTTTTGAGTAACCTCAAATGTCAATTCTTTTTTTATTCTACCTATAATATATCCTTTTTTTATTCTTTTACCTTTTTTTATAGTAGGTGCAATTTTTGAAAGATGTGCATATATTGTATGAATACCTCTTGCATTCTCGACTATCACTACATTATCAAGCATTGGTGTAGATTTGGCAAAAACAACTTTACCGTTCAAAACATTTCTAACTTTAGCATTCGGTATCTTAGAGCCAAGCACTACTGATTCGTTAAATATCTTTATATTGTATCTTGGGTCATAGTAGCTTCCGAATTTTCTTTTTATATAAAAATTTCTTAATGGTGCAATGGTTTTTGAACCTCTATATTTAATAAGTCTCGGAACTTGATATGCAGTACCGATTTTTCTAACTTTTTGATTATTTATATTTGGAACAGATATCGTTTTTTGTTGATTTTTTATGGCTATTTGCTGTTTTAAAATATTTAATTTTCTAAGTGTCCTTTTTATAGCATTCTGCTCAGAAAATATTCTATTTAATTTTTTATCATAAGAAATTTTTTGATAATTTAAATATTTTATACTTTTTACTCTTTTCTTTTTTATTGATGCAAGTAATTCTTTTCTTTTTTTAATATCATCAATATATTTTTTCAACTCTTTTATTTTATTTGTAACAGTATCTATCTTGTCGCTGATATCAATATATCTATCCTTGATATTATCAAATTTATTTTTTAAAACTTTACTTAAAGAACAAGCAGCTTCTTTACTGATAATACCATTTTTATCTTCTTCACCACTGCTGCCATGAATTATCTCCAAGGATAACTCTTTTGAAATAATTTTTATAATCTTTTCTCGAATATCATCTTTTGTTTTACTCAAAGTTTTAATGCTATTTTGCAATTCATTTAACTCTTTCATCTTGATATTGTACTGTTTTTTTTGCTCTGTCAAATATTTATTAGTTTGTTCTATTTGTTGATCTATTTTAGCAATTTCATTTTTTTTATCTATAATACTTTTTGCAATATCCTCTAATTTGTCTTTAATAATATGTACTTTTTTGCTTTTTTGCTTTAAAATTTTTGTATTTTTTACAATTTTTTTATCAATACTTGCATACAAAAAAGAAAAGAGAGTAAAAAAAATTAATAAGATAATTAAAAATACTTTTTTCATTCTTTATTTAACTTTATTATTGCAAAAGTAACTGACACTATAGAAACAAATATACCTATACCAAACAAAAGCACTCCATCTTTTAAAATATTAAATTTTGGCAAAGAAATTCCAATTTCCATAAAATATCTCAAATATTTATCACTATGTGTAAAATAATAAAATATAGCACTAACTATAGCTGAACTCAAAATCGAGTCAACAATAACAACTCTATAGAGCATAGCACTTTTCATCCAAAAAGGAGCACCAAGTATTGACATTATCTCAAACCTTTGTTTATGTTCAAAAATCCAAACCTCAGACTGTTTAACAATCAACAATAAAACAATAACAGCAACAAATATAGCAAAAAACAGTAGCAACATTTTATTAAATATTAAAAAATTATAAAATTTATTATAACTTTTTTGAAATGTTGATACCGATTTAACTCCGGATATCTTTAATAACTCTTTTTTTATATTCATAAGTTGCTTAGAATTAGGCAATTTATTTAGCTTAATAGAATAAAATAGTGGCAAAGACTCTTTCAATATTTTTAAATCATTTGCAGATATATTATCTTTTAGTCTATTAATAACTTTATTTATTGTAATTATCTTAACTTCATCCACACTGTCAACTTTTTGTTTTAGCATAGATTTATCAAGAGGAACCTTTGAAACTATTACTATAGAGTAATCATTGTTTATATTTGACTCATAATTATCTATAATCTGTCTTAGCATATAAAAACTCTCGACAGCAAAAAATAGTAAAAATAGTGGCAACATGATAGAAATATGATATTTAAGAAACTTCATCTATACCTCCATCTTCTATAATAAAATGCCTATAATTCACTCTAAGCAAAGATGGAATTTTATGGGTAACAGTTATAACTGTAGTTCCAAGCTGAGCATTGGCTCCTTTTAGCAAATCCCAAATAACCGAACTTGAATACTCATCAAGATTTCCCGTAGGCTCATCGGCCAATATCAACACAGGATTATGTGCCAAAGCTCTTGCTACAGCTACTCTTTGTTGCTCTCCACCACTTAATTCAAGTGGGTATTTATCTGCTTTATGAACAAGTTTTACATGATTTAAGAGTTTATGTGCTTGAGAAATGCATACATCTTTTGAAAAACCTGCGATCAAAAGAGGTAGCATAACATTTTTTTCAATCGTCCAATTTTCTATCAATTTATAATCCTGAAATACGACACCAAGATGTTTTCTGAGAAAATTTTTATTTGAGGTCGATACATTTCTTAGATTGATGCCACATACATTCAAAATACCCTCTCTTGGATGGATAGCACCGTACATCGACTTTAAAAATGTAGACTTTCCGCTTCCACTTTTACCGGTAATAAATACAAAATCTCCCATCTTTATACTGAGTGTCGCATTTTGTATTATCGGCTCATTTTTTTTATAAGCCAAAGTTAAATTCTCTGCAACAACAACACTACTTTTTGCACTATTCATAAATAAACTCTTTTATTATTTTATCTGCATAGATATTTTGTTTTGTAGGTAAAATTTTTGACGGCAAATATGTCACTTTTTCATTGATAAGCAAATACCTATGTTCGCTTTTACCATAAGAACCAAAAGATAACTGTATAATTCCGTTATTGTCGTCTGTTTTATATATATTTTCAAAATGCACGAAACAATCTTCCTCTCTTATCGTATGGTTTTTAAACTTTTTATATAATTTTGAAAAATTTACCTTTTTATCAAAACCAGATATCTCAAAGATCTCTTTCTCTTCGGATAATTCTTGATTTATAAAAATAATATCATAAATATTTTTTTCCATTTTTTTCCATCTGTCTTCATATTTGCTAACTATATCTATGTCTATATTCTTTTTTACAATTATTTCACTTTGCTTCAAAGATATAAACAAATCATAAGAGTATTCAAAATAGTTTTGACTGTCAGTTCTTAGTTCAAACTTTCCGCCCGGCTTCAATACTCTGATAGCCTCATTTATAAAAGACTTGGAAATAACCCTTCTATGGGGTTTTTTATCCCAAGGTACCGGAAAATGCAGATATATTTTATCCACAATATTAGACAAAAGAGTCTGCAATAAAATTCTTGCATCATAATCGATAACAAATATATTTTTTATATTTTGAAATTCACACTGTTTTAAAAGTTGCTCAATAGATGGTTTGTGTATCTCAATACCGATAAAAATCGTATCCGGATTTTCTTTGGCTCTGTAAAGAATGTGCCTACCGCTACCAAAACCTATCTCTATCTCAATATTTGCATCAGGTTTGAAATCCTGGTAAAAAAAAATATCTTTTTGAAAAGGTGATTTTTTATTTAAATGATTTCTTGTAGAGAAAATATTTGATTGGATAATTTCCATCTCATTTGCTTCAATAAAATATTTTATAGCATCTTGAACAACTTTGACATTTGTAGGCTTAGTAATTTTATCAGCCTTTAGTAATATTTCATCTTCCTTATCTATCATTTGCAAAAAAAACTTATCTCCTCGCCCTTTTACATATATCAATTTATCATATTTTGACATAGATATAAATTCATAACTAAAATCCCCACCTTTTATTGGAAAAGGCTTGAGATTTTTTTTAACTATATGAGCATTAGGCATATATTAACTATTGCCTTTCGGTATTTCTATATTTACCTCTTCTGAAGGTTTTGATTCTATACCATATTTATCAATAGCTACAACTGAGTATTTGTAATCTTGCCCGGGTACTACATCTTCATCAATATATTTATTACCACTTATATTGATATACTTTATGGTTTTTTGATTAAACCCATTTCCATTTTTTTTAATAACCGTATATTTTACAGCCCTACTATCCCAAGAATTCCAAATAATTTTCACACTCAAATCAACAAGTTGCACATTTTTAATAACCGGTGGTTTTGGAGCCGATAAAGTCGTTCCCATAACAGGATTTTCCTGTTTTGGAGACTCAAGACCTTGGTTATCCACAGCGGTAACTTTATAGTATCTTGCAACTCCGTTTTTTCCAATAAGATCATCAAATTTGGTATCTGCCGTCTTTGCTATATATGTATAAAACAGATATGGAGATATCGCTCTATATACATTGTAGTAAACTACATCTTTCTTTGGGCTTTTATCCCAGCTAAGTTCAATCCTTTGAGGCAAATCTCTACTGGCTTGCAAATTTGAAACAACGGGTGGCAAAGGCTTTGTGTTGCCCTCCACTATTTTACTTGGGATTGAAATAATTCCATCATAAGTTTCAACTCTAACTCTATATCTGTAAGCTTTATTATCAGGTAAATCTTTATCAATATATTCAGCATTTAATCTACCATAAATCTTTGCTATATCTTTCCATTTCATATCAGTTAAATTATTTCTCTGTATAATATAACTTGACACCCTTGGATTTGGGTCCGGTCTCCAGATAATCTTTATCCTATGAGGCAAACCTGAAATAGCCTTTATATACGGTACAGACGATAAAAGTGGCAATGTCTTGGCTTCGACTATTTTGCTTGGTT
>JAMOOV010000064.1 GCA_027065125.1 Campylobacterales bacterium
GTGAGGGAACTTTTATAGAACTTGTGGCAACTCTATCGAGTAACAGTGAGATAAAAGAGTTTAAGCAAACTCTAAAGCAGATAACAACTGGAAGTATAGATGAAAATAACACTTATGATGAGCAGAAATTTTTGCAGATAAAAACTCTTATAGAGAGATTTAACGGTAGAGAAGGCAAAGTAGATATAGACAAAAAATGGAAAAAACTTGTTAGTGATGTTAGAAACTGGTTTGATTTTAGTGCTATTGAAAAATACATGAGTGATGGGAGTCAAAAAGAGTATTATGCTCACAGTGGTGGAAAATCTGGTGGGCAAAAAGAGAAACTTGCCTATACTGTTTTAGCATCATCTTTAGCTTATCAGTTTGGGTTAGAACACGATAAAATCCAAAGCAGATCTTTTAGGTTTGTGATGATTGATGAGGCTTTTGGTAGGGGTAGTGATGAGAGTACAAAGTATGCTTTGAGACTTTTTGAAAAACTAAAACTCCAACTTTTTGTTATCACCCCAAAACAGAAGATAAATGTTATAGAGCCTTATGTAAAAAGTGTTCATTTTGTTCACAATCAAGATGGTATGGACTCTAGTTTACTCTCTTTAACCATACAAGAGTATCAAAAAAACAAAAGATTGTAGATGTATTTTGATACTGCTTTGTTGTATAAAAAACTAAAAAAATATTATGAGAGAGGTGATGTTTTTAGAGCTTTTATGCTAGATGAGCAGTTGTTTTCCATAAGTATAAAACTAAAAAAGCTTCAACAAAAAGATATACAAAACAGTTTTGTTCAGATTAAAAATGAGATAAAAAAGCTTCAAAAAGAGCCTTTTGAGGTGGTCTTTGGGGAGTTTGACTTTAAAACCATAGGGAGACAAAAAATCCCCATAAAGATAAGAGTAGATACCCTTGATAGTTATTTGAAAATGATAAACAAAGAGGTGGAGTATGATAACTTTATAAAGTTATATGAAAAAATTGTTTTAAAGTTTGAGAGTTTAAAAGAGTTTTTTGTCAAAAAGCCTTTTGTGATTTTGGAGTATAAAGATGCTTGGGATAGGCTTTTGTGTGTCGTGGAGTATTTTGTTTTAAATCCAAAGCCAAATATTTATACAAGGGAGATAACTTTAGCAGATATAGATACTAAGTTTATACAAAAGTATCAAAAAATTATAGATATATGTTTGTCTTGTGTGTTGGGGACAGAGCCTTTAAATTCACTCAAGGATTTTGCTTTTGAGAAAAAATACAGCCTAAAATACCCTTTGGCTCAGATAAGATTTCGCATACTTGATAAAAGGTTTTATATACAAAATCTAAGTGATATTACACTTTGTATAGATGAGTTTGAGAGTTTAGATGTTGGGTGTAAAAATGTTTTTATAGTTGAAAACAAGATTACAACTCTTTCATTTTTGGATATAAAAGACTCTATAGTTATTTTTGGAAGTGGCTATGGTGTGGGTGTGCTTAAAAATGTAAAATGGTTAAATGATAAAAATATATATTATTGGGGAGATATAGACCTTGATGGATACGCGATACTTTCACAATTAAGAAGCTATTTTCCACATGCCAAATCTTTGATGATGGAGATGGAGATATTTAAAAAGTTTGAAAAAATAGCAGTAAAATATATAAATAAAAAAACATCAAAAGAGTTGCAAAATCTGAAACAATCGGAGATAGCTGTTTACAATTTACTCTCTTGTGGCATGTGCGATGATGATATCAGGATAGAGCAGGAAAAAATCCCGTATGATTATGTAAGGGGTGTTTTATCGAGATTTCAGTAGTTATTCCAACTTACAACCGATATGAGTTTTTAAAAAGAGCATTAAGTTCTGTTTATGAGCAAACCCACATGCCAAAAGAGGTTATTGTTGTGGATGATGGCTCAAATGATAACACTTCACAGATACAAAAAGATTTCCCACATGCCAGATATATCTACCAAAAAAATGCAGGTGTCTCAAGTGCTAGAAACAAGGGGATAAAAAATGCGACAAACGAATGGATAGCTTTTTTGGACTCTGATGATACTTGGCATGTGGATAAATTAAAAGAGCAGGTTTTATTTCATAAGCAAAACCCACATGTTAAGATGAGTTACACAGATGAGTTGTGGATTAGAGATGATAAAGAGGTAAAGATACCTAAAAAATATCAAAAACATGGTGGAGAGATTTTTAAAGAGTGTCTTTCTCATTGCATCATTGCCCCATCTTCAGCACTTTTGCATAAAAGTTTATTTGATGAAGTTGGGCTTTTTGATGAGAGTTTGGAAGTTTGTGAAGATTATGACATGTGGCTTAGAGTGGCATATGGGTATGAGATAGGGTTGATTGATAAAAAACTTATAATAAAATATGCAGGGCATGATGACCAACTCAGTTTTAAACATTGGGGGATGGATAGATTTCGTGTAGAGGCTTTGGAGAAACTTTTAGGTGGTGCAAAAGATGAAGTGGTGAGAGAGGTTTTGTTGGAAAAATACAAACTTCTTTTAAAAGGTGCTATTAAATATGATAAAATATCAGAGATTAAAAATTACACAAGAAAGATAGTAATATATGAATAGTTTAACAAAAGATACAAAACTAACAATTTTTTATATATTGGTAGCATTTGCATTTTCTATCGCAATGAGGATGATTTGGGTTTATCAGTTTAGTGGATATGCACAATTTATGCATAATGGTCAGTTTATGATAAATACCAATGATGGATATTTTTGGGCTGAGGGGG
>JAMOOV010000065.1 GCA_027065125.1 Campylobacterales bacterium
AATATGCAGATATCGCTATGTATAAAGCTAAAAAAGCGGGAAAAGATAGGTTTGAATTTTATTCTTATACAATGAGTAAAGAGGCAAGTAAAAGAATTATTCTTAAAAATTCTCTTCATCAAGCATTAGAAAAAGAGGAATTTATAGTATATTTTCAACCGCAAATAGATAAAAGTAAAAAGCTTATGGGAATGGAGGCATTAATAAGATGGAAACATCCTATAAAAGGGCTTGTTTCACCTGTTGATTTTATTCCATTAGCCATAGAAATAGGTTTAATCGGCAAAATAGATTTATGGGTTATAGAACAATCAATAATACAACATAAAAAATGGTCTGACAAAGGATATAACCCAGGTATTATTTCGTGCAACACTACCATGTATCAATTGGAAAAAAATGATTTTTCAGAAGAGTTAGAGGAGTTATTAAAAAAACATGAGTTCAATCCAAAAAATTTAAATTTGGAACTCACAGAAGAAAACATTATGAAAAATCCGGAAAAATCTATAAAAATGGTAAATAAAATAAAACAATTAGGAGTATCTATCAATATAGACGATTTTGGAACAGGTTATTCGTCATTGGCATATCTAAAAAAATTCCCTATATCAAAACTAAAAATTGATAGAAGTTTTATAAAAGATATACCGCAAGATAAAGATGATATGGCTATTACTAAAACTATAATAAGTTTAGCTCAAAATTTAAAATTGGGTCTTGTGGCAGAAGGGGTAGAAACTAAGATTCAACAAGAGTTTATAGTCAAAAATTCAGAAGCACTTATCCAAGGATATTTTTATTCTCGTCCAATTCCGGCAGATAAATTTGAAGAAAAATTTTTTAAATCATAAATTTAATTTTTCCCGACTTAGGACACATGCATTACACCAACTCACTACAAACTTCATAAGCAAGCAAAATCAATTTTTCATTAAAATTGTAGTGTCTAAATATTTTAGAAAAGTCTGTATTTATGGGCTTTAGAGGGAGTTCGTATCCTCAGTCGAGAGGTAATTTTATACCCCAATAATTTTATATATCTATTATCTTTTTTATAACCCAAAGACCAAAAGCCAATATCAAAGTGCTAATTATGGCAATAACTATTGTGCCGGCTGATAAATCCATTATAACTCCTTATAATCCTGCTGCGGATCCAAGTGACCACATAGGCAAAAATATTCCAAGTGCCAAAATTAATACAAATCCGGCAATTGCAGCAATAAGTATCGGCTCTATCATAGTAGAAACATTTTCTATAATACCATCATACTTATCTTTATAAAATTTTACTATTTTTTCTAACATTTGTCCAAGTGCACCGCTCTGTTCTGCTGCTGAAACCATTTGCACAATCATATTTTCAAAAAAATTACTTTGTGCAAAACCGTTAGCAAGAGAACCGCCATCTTCTATATTTTGAGCGATTTTGTCTAAATTGTATCTCATATAGCTATTGTCAACAATCTTATTTGCTGCATCAAGTGCTTCTATCATAGGAATTCCTGCATCAGAAAGAACTTGAAAGATATACATAAAACGACCAATCATAGCATATTTTGTTACCAAGCCGACTAAGTATATCTTTAAAAATATTTTATCACTTTTAAACTTTATGTTTTTAGAATGTTTATAAAAATATGAAAATATAGCCACAATAATAAATGCACTCATCAATATAAAGGGACCGTAATCTTGCAAGGCATGCTCAAGCCAAATTAAAATACGAGTAGGAAAAGGAAGTTCTGTATGAGATGCTGCAAAAATTGCTTCAAATTGTGGAATTACAAATAGTATAACAATACCAAAAGCTATCGCCATAGCAAATATAGTAAGCAACGGGTATCTTGTTGCTCTTTTTAATTTCATTCTATTATCATGAATTTCTTGCAATATTTCTGCAAGTTTTTTTATGGATTCGCTAAGTGAACCTGTTTTTTCACCAAGATCTATCATAGATATCGAAAGATTACCAAGTTGCAAACTGTATCTTTTAGAAGCTTCACTTAGGGATGCACCGCTTTCCACATCAGACAATATATTTGTAAATATAGCTTTTATCATTGCATTGTCGGTATTTTGACTCACTTCCTTTAAAACTAAATTGATCGGCATACCGGCATCAAGCATAACGGCCATTTGCTCCAATAGTGCTATATATGCCTCTTGATCCGCTCTTTTATTTTTAATTGGATTTTTAAATTTTGAGGTAATTTTTTCAAATTTTATAGACAAAGGTTCGGAAATCTCTTCCAAAGATATCATAACACCCATCATTTTCGCCTGAAACTCTTTCATTGCTTCTATGCGGTTTACTGCTTCCACAATAGTATGAGATCTCTCTTTTCCTCGTCTATAATTTACCCTAAAGTATGCCATTTTACCTTCTTACTACTCTTAAAACTTCCTCTAAGGTGGTAATACCTTGTAAAACTTTTTGAATACCATCATTTATCATAGGCGAATAAAGCCCCTCTTTTTCAGCAATATCGGATATTTCCTGTTTTGTACCGTTACGAGCTATAACTTTTGCAACTTTATCATCAATTTTTAAAATTTCAGCTATAACAACTCTACCAGAAAATCCACTCATATCACACTTTGGACATCCTCTTCCCTTATAAAAAATAGTTCCTTCGGGAATCATGCCTTGAACTTTGTTAAGAGTTTCTGCATTTGGCTTATACTCCTCTTTACAGTAAGGACACATCTTTCTTACAAGTCTTTGAGCAACTATAGCTATAAGAGCATCCGATATCAAAAATGGTTCTAGCCCCATTTGTACCATTCTGTTGATAGTGCTTGGTGCATCATTTGTATGCAGAGTTGAAAACACAAGGTGTCCGGTCAAAGAAGCCTGTGTAGCAGCTGAAAGAGTTTCTATATCTCTTATCTCACCAACCATAATGACATCCGGATCTTGTCTCAAAAATGAACGAAGAGCCTTTGCAAAAGAAAAATCTACTTTTTCATTTACTTGAACTTGCTGGACTAACGGAAGTTGATATTCTATCGGATCTTCTATGGTTAAAACTTTATTTTCTATACTCTTGATCTCATTTAATGCTGCATATAAAGTAGTCGTTTTACCACTTCCGGTAGGTCCTGTTATAAGAACGATACCATAAGGTTGACGAATCGTATCTTGAAAGATTTGCAAATTTTGATCTATAAAGCCCAATTCATTCATCTTGAGTAAAATCTTTTGTTGATCCAAAATACGCATAACAATCGATTCGCCAAACAAAGTTGGTGTAGTTGAGAGTCTAAAATCGTAATTCCCTCCATCAATTTGCATTGAAAAACGACCATCTTGTGCTCTTCTTCTTTCTGAAATATCAAGATTTCCCAATATTTTTATACGAGAATTAAGTGCGGTGTAAACTTCCAAGTCAAAGACAAATGTCTCTTTCAAAATACCATCTATCCTACATCTAACGGACATTTCATGGGCATCCGGTTCTATATGCAAATCACTTGCTTTTTTACTAATTGCATCTCTTATGATAGTTCTTATAAGTTGTAAAACGGCACTTTCTTCTAAGTTGTCGTCTCTATTGCCTCCATTTTTTATCTCCTCTTTAACTTCCTTTGCAAGTAGTCTTGTTTTTTCTCTGATTTCTATACGAGTAAAGATTTGTCTTATATCTTCAGGCATAGAAATATAAAGTTTAATCGGTTTGAAAACGGCTGCGGATGTTTCAAGAGCTTCAAGTGCATCATAATTTAAAGGGTCTGATGTTGCTATATGTATAAATTCATCGTCCTCCTTAAAAGGTATTGCATTTGCATTTTCTAAAAGTTTTAAAGGAAATTTGCCAAGAAGCTTAAAATTTAACTCCTCCCCAAAGAGATCGATAAAATCAATACCAAGTTGTTTTGAAAGTGTTTCAAATATTTGATTTTTTGTAACAAACCCTTCATCGACTAAAATCTCTCCAAGTTTTTTTACATAATTTTTGGATTTTTGGATTTTGAGACAATGCATTAATTGTTCATTTGTTATCAAACCTTTCTCGACAAGTAAATCTCCAAGTCTAATCCTCTTTTGTAACATACTATTGCCCCCACTTTTTTAAGAGATTTTTAACTGATTTTGATGAGGAAAATCTTAGATATATATGCAATATTTTTTTTGCTGATTTTACATCTCCTTTAGCATAGAGCGATTTTGCATAGATTATCCACGATTTATCATCTTTTTTATTCAAAATATTAGCTATTTTTGCCCATTTTAAAGAACTGTCATATTTTTTATTTTTATAGTATAATTGTGCGATTTTTATCGCTATATTGTAAGATTTGTTTTGATTATAAATTTTTTCAAGCTCTTTTATATCATAAGTTTTTGTTTCTATTAGATTATTTACTTTTTTTGCCATAATAGGCTTGGGTATAATTTTGTGAACTTTAGGATGTTCTGCTTTTAAAATTTTTGAATAATCGCATTTTACCCTCTTGATAATAAAACTAAGATTTTTACTTTTTGCTATTTTTTCATATTTTCTTAATTTTTCTATAGAATCATACATCCCACATCTAAGAATATAAAATCCATTATTGTCTTTAGGCAAAAGAGTGTAACATTGCTCAATTTTATATAATTTTAATCTTTTTTTTAATCTTAAAATATTTTTAATATTTATAGCAGTTAAATATTGTATAGTAAAACATAAATTAGAATTAGAGTTGCCTGTTAAATTAGTTTTTTCACTTTTGTTTGCATCATTTACAATAGAAATTTTATTTTTAATCACAGTATTTATCTTTGAGGTATCTTGTTTGTTTTTATCTATTTTTTGTATTGTTGTAACTTTTGTATGTACAATCTTTTTTGGATTATTTTGTTTTTTAATTTTTGTAACTTTTACTCTTGGTTTTTCGACTTTCTTTATATCCTGTATTTTGCCATAAAGTATATAATATGCAAATCCAATCAAAATAGTAGTGCTACAAAAGAGATAAAAAAAAAGTTTAATCTGTTTTTTCAATTGAATTTTTTTACAAATTCTTTCTAACTCTTCAATAGTTTTATTCACTGATAATTCCTAAATCAATCGCTGCCATCATGACAATGCACTTATTTAGTCTATTATATCCGGGTTTTCCGATTTTTTTTGCTTTTGCTACTATGAGTAAAATCGTCCTGCATATCTGTTTTATCATTCTAAAATTTCCTTTGGCATATTTATGAATATCGTATAAATTTTTTGAAGAGAAAAAATTTCTACAAAAATCAGAACCATCTACTTTTTTCATTATATAACTACTTGCCTCCTCTTTTGTTACATATCCAAGCTCTAAAACCTTTGGTGCTCTACTTTTAAAGTGAGGGATTTGTAGTATTTCTTTTCCCTCTTTTTCATGCATAGCAAGAACTACCCAAAGTTTTTTTGAATCCGAAAGCATTCTGATAAATTCCAACATAGACTCATCAAGCATTTGTGCCTCATCTATCAAAAGTATTATTTGATGCTTGTCTGCCAAATTTATAATTTTCTCTTTTGCTTCATAAGGATTGAAAATCTTCTCTTTTGAAATATTGCCCACCAAATCTTCAGGAGTAAGATATGGTGTTTCAAATAGATATACGGTATGGGTATGCTTTAATCTGTTTTTTATCTGATGAAGTAAAAAAGTCTTCCCGCTTCCGGGCTGTCCTATTAAAAAGATTAAGCCACCACTACTGTTTAAAAATATATCTTGCATTTTTAATAATGTGCTGACTGAACCTTTTGTCTCAAACATCTCTTCATTTTCACAACGATCTTCAAAAAGATTTGCATATCTTACATAACCGCTCATTTAAAATTCTTTTTTATAATCTCCGCCTCATTTATATTTGGCATATTGTCATTATTGATAATTTTTGGTATAACAAGTATAAAAAGCTCATTTTTCTCCACTCTCTTTACATCGTGTCTAAAAGCATATCCTATCAAAGGAATAGAACCCAATACGGGAACTTTGTTTTCATCTTTTTTTACTTTCTTTTGAATAAGCCCTCCTATTAAAACTTTCTGTCCGTCTTTAACTTTTACTATGGAAGTCATCTGTTTTATCCTCATATCGGGAGGTAAATCTCTATAAGAGGAATTATTGCTATCGTTATAAGTGTTGCTTAATGTGCTACTTACAGGATTTATTCGCATGATAATATAACCCTTGTCGGTAATTTCCGGCACTATGTTTAAAGTTAGACCCACAAAGGCAGAACCAAGATCATAAGTATTGCTGGTGGAGCCTGTTCCCCCGGTAGTAGTAAGAGAGCCACTTTGAAAACGATAATTGAGTTGATCTCCCACATTTATAACTGCAGGCTGGTTATTTAGTGTCATTATCTTTGGATTGGATAGTATGTTTACTTTTCCATAAGTCTTTAAAAATTTTATAAATCCGGCGGTTGTAAAGTTGTATCCAAGATTGTATGAAAAAGGATATATATTTGTTCCATGTCCACTTCCCTGTAAACTACGACTAATACTGCCGGATACAGAAAGATCAAATTTGCTCCAATCTATACCCGTAGATTTATCATTATTGTAGCTAAGCTCTATCAAATGGGTCTCTATCATAATTTGTCTATGCATTCTCTCTTGCATTCTTAGGATATATTTATTTACTCTGTCTATTTGTTTTTTTGTTCCCGTAACCGTGAGGATACCGGCTTCTCTATCCAAAAGTGCTTTACTTGAAATTTGATAGACATCCAAATCCCTTTGAAGAATTTCATCAACATGACTTTTTAAAGTGTCCCAAAACTTAAACTCAGAAGTACTTTTCATGGATGTCGTATCCGAATTTGAACCACCGGAAGATAGATCCGTGCCACCCGTATCGCTTGTATCGCTCACTCCCACCGTTATATCTTTATTTGATGTCGTACTCATACTGCTCATATTGATATAATCTATCGGGAATATTTTTGTTTTTACATATGAAATTTTTAAAATTTTTTTAGGTGCGATGTAATCATAAAAAAGATTGTGTTCATCAAAAATAAATTTTAAAAACTCTTTAAAAGTATAATTGTCTATATTGGTCAAACCCACAGGCAAATCCAATTTCTTTTTCGCCATATCATCATCATATATAATAGTAAATTTGCAAACTCTTGCAAGATTCTCCACCAAATCTCTTAACTTTGGAGAATTTTGTGTTCCATTTGCATGTAGTGAAAAAAGTTTCGATGAACACTTTGTGTTTGTTGTGGACGATATCGCAAATGATACAATTAGAAAAACAAGTATAATAGCTTTTTTCATTTTTTATTCCTAATTTTAATAATATCTTGTTTATGATTTATGGTCAATATCTTTTTCATTTTACCTCTTTTTATCAATATATAATCTTTTGATATTTTTGTTATTTTATATCCATGCACATAACTTCCTTTTTTATACCATTTGTCGGATATGTATGCTTGATTGTTTAAAATAGCTGAAAGTTTTATCTTTTTTTTGCTTTTTTCCATTGATATAGGTATAATCTTTTTCTGTTTTTTTATCAAAATCTCCACTTTTCCAAAAGGATCATAAGATGGTACAGGTATAGATGCTATAGAAAAAACTATAACCATCATACACAAAATCAAACTTTTCATAAATCCGCTCCATAAATCGATATTTGTGCTTCGAATTTCAACAAAGAACTACTACTATCAAAACTATATTCTAAATTATCAATCAATATAAAAAGTCTCTGTTTTTCTATAAATCTTATCAATTTTTCTATATCTAAAAATTTTCCACTCCCTTTTATATCAAGAGTTTCTTTTGTTTTTAGCAATCCTGCAAATTTTTTATTTGCCAAATTGATAGAGATTTCGTCAATAAGAACATTTTGCTTTACAGATTTATCAAGTATGGATTGTAAAAGAGTGGCCTCTTTTTTTGGATTAAAAGAAAGATATTCATTTGATTGTATATTTGTTAAAAGATTTAATTTTTCATATTTTAATTTTTCTATATTTTTTTTCTCTTTTTCATAATTTTTTTTATAGGATACTATTCTATCAGGAAGTAATCTATTTAATCTTCTTTTTTTATTAATTTTATTTATAAGTTTATTATTGTTGTTTAATAACTTTTCATTTGTCTCAATTTGATCGGCAATTATAAAATAGTAAACCCCACCCATTATCAATAAACCAAGCAAAACAGACATAAGCAAAACCATTTGTGGCGAATACTTGGCAGTTTCGTTATCTATTTTATCTAACAGTTTTTCCCACATATTATCTCTTTATCTCTATCAAACTCTCATAAATTCCACTATCTTTACGGAGTGAAATTTTTGATGTTTTTACCGTTATATAGCCGGTATTTTGCATATCTTCCATAAATCTTGCTATATCATCTCTTTTACTGTTTTTTGCAATGATATAAAGATTGAGCTCTTTTGAGCCGTTTATATCTATCTGTTTCGTTGTTAATTTATATTTTGATAGTGTTTTGACAACATCATAGACAATTTTATCTCTTCCTTCTTGTAGAAGAGGTATCATGTTGGCACTATTTAGTGTCGTACGATAATCTTCCATTTCATCTTTTGCTATTTCTTTTTCTTTTACTAATGCTAAAATCTCTTTTTTTCTTTTTTCCAATATTGCCATATATTTTTCATTTTGTTTAACATTTTTTGTATATTGAACTTTTAAAAGTTTCTCTTTTTGCAATAAAATGGAATTTTCATACCAAAAGTAGAAAAAAGCAACTGAAGAAAATACCAAAGAAAAAAGTATGGACATGATAATTTTAGAGCTTTTTCTTTTTAAAAACTTTAATTTTTTTTCAAAAATATAAAAATTCGGTATTTGTATATTTTTTAAATTTTCAACACTCAAACACTGAGCAAATATATGTGATTCTTTTAGTTTTTTTAAACCCGGTAATACGGAAACAAATCCTTCATAATTTTCAATATCATAATTTTCAAATATTTTATCAAGACCCGGGATAGTATCCCCATTAAAATCTAAAAAAATTCTCTGTATCGTTGCAAATCCAAAAAGTGCTCTTCTTGAGCTTATCACTTGGATAATAGTACCTATGGTAGCATTAAAAAAACTCTGTAAATTTTGAACCAAATCGATCTGCTCCTC
This sequence comes from Campylobacterales bacterium, assembly GCA_027065125.1. GTDB lineage: Bacteria > Campylobacterota > Campylobacteria > Campylobacterales > JALSKU01 > JALSKU01. Next base: position 9,107 of record JAMOOV010000065.1, read on the forward strand.
TTCATAGGCAGATATCTCCAACCCTTTTGTAGCAAGAAGCGATATAAGACTTTTTTTATCTATATCAAATTTTTTTGCTATAGCATCCAATCCGTCAAAGGTCCTATTGACTATACACTGTCCGTCATGGTAAAACGAAACAAAAGAGTACTCTTCGCCCAGATATATAAAAAGATCGCTTTTCTTTTCAAAATTTTCATCAGCATAAAAACCAGAATATGAGAAAAATTCAGGAGTAACGATATCAAATCCGCCCACTTTTTTAGAGCATTTTTCAAATCTCTCATTTAACTCCCCTGTTTTAACGGCAATTCCCTCTACCATTAGAAAATCACCTTGTGAGGGATGCAAAATATTAAATGCTATGGAGTAGTCTATCTCGCTATCTAACCCTCCCTCTTCATACATTTTTATTTCGCCTTGTATCTCTATCTGCTCTTTAGTTAAATTTGAAGGAAGTTTAAAGGCATAACTACGGCACATATTAGCCGGGACAAACAAACCCCTTGAGAATTTTTTTGCTTTTTTAAAAGATATTTCTACTATATCTTCTTTGTCAACAGTAAAAATTTTCTCTTTTGCACAAACTAAACTATTGATAGTCACACTTTACCTTTTTTTTATCTTATTATAACATAACCTGTTTTAGGATATACTGTTATATTGATTTCTTGTCCGTCATGATCAAGTATAAGCATTTTTTGTACCAAGAAAAGAGAATCATTCGTAAAGTTACCATCATGCGGTCGTCCCAACCTGTCAAAGCAGAGCTTTTTATTGTTCAAGTCGCCACTTAAAGTAGAAAATATATGATAATTACTTTTGCCATTTGTAGTGTTTTCTTCAAGTTTTTCTTTATTTAAATCTATACATCCGATAGTAGTATCACTCTCTTGTTTGTAGTGATCATATCCTATGCCTTGATATTGTGCTTGTGTTATCTTTAATGATATAAAATTGACATCGTCTCGTAAATGGTTTGCTTTAAACATACTGCTTCCGACCGCAGATAGTATGCCTATCAAAACAAGTACAAATACCAACTCTACAATCGTAAAAGCCAAATGAAATGATGTTAAATCTCTTTTTTTCATGGTTTTTGCATCGTCCTTCTAAATATCCTCACTTGCTTTCCATTGGCACCGTTTGATATATTGCTTTCAAGCATAACATCCATCAAAACCATCCCTTCGCTTTGCGGAGTATTGATAACTTGGACTCTATCACAATCACTTAATGATGAGTTTAGGTAATATTTTGTTATATTAATATCGACGGTAAACCTTCCTCTTTGATCACTTACATGTACGATTTTTAAACATTTGCCATTGCTTCTATTAAAATCAGATATTTGCAAAAGTGCCATCTCTATGGCTGATTGCATAAATAGTTCCGCTTGCTCTTTTGTATAAGTATCTACCGTATGTTTTGCTCCTATTCGGGCATACTTTAGTGTTATGATGAGCATAAAGCTAACTATAAGTATGATAAATATAGCCCCCATAAGTCCAAAAGCTTTTCTTGTCAAAATACAACCTTTTGCTTTGATATATGCACTATTTTTCCACCCACATTTTTTTGCATATCAATGCTGATACGAATAGTAAAATCTACCATTTCAGCCTCAAATCCTTTGACATGTTGAGTCAAGATCGAAGCATTGCCCTCGCCATTTCCACTTTTATCCGCACAGTAAGTTTTGCCCTTCCAAGGATGATAGCCATAAAACAAAAAGAGTGTATCATCTATATCTTTTGAGGATATGTTTAAATTTTGGATACAAGTAGCACTCGTATCGATATCTTTTCCTCTTGCTACCGCATAAGCTCCATCGGTTAAAAAGTATTTTTCATATATATAATCCGGCTTTTTTACAGTATCGTTAATTTCTATATTGTTTTGGGTAATATTTATATCATAACTCAAGTTGCTATCGTGACCGTGCCATCCAAAAGCCCCCTCGCAAGCCTTTATCGCTTCATCTCCATAATCAAAAGCACCCGAAAATATAAGATTTTTATCATCATCACTAATGCTTGACGATATGTTTGTATCTAAATTCGGCTTTGTACTTTTTTTCATATCGACAAAACCGCTAAATTTTTTAGCCCTATAGTCACTTATATCATTTTCCAGCCACTCCAATACAACATAACCACTACTTGTTATATCCGAAAGTGCTTTGCAACTACTACTACCGTCATATCCTATCACACTTTGAGGAATCCTGTCATAAAGCATATAGGAGAGTTGATCCAAAACTATTTGAGATCGTATAGACATCTTTGTTGCAGCTTTAGCTTCTGCCGATCTCGTATATAAAGCACCAAGAGCTTTAAAAGTTCCTACTGCCAATATCCCCGATATCGCTATAACTAAAATTATCTCTATAAGAGTAAAACCTTTTTTCATTTCCAAGAAACCCTGTTGATGTAGATTTGCCCGAGATTGATAGAGCGATATGTAAAGGTGGAGCTAAAAGGCTTGATATGTCTATTGCTACCGCTTGATAGAGTAACTGTAACATTTACCTCTTTGATATTGGTGGTGGTTCCTGTGGATGCTGAGGTATCTTTATATGTGATAGACACACTATCATTTTGAGCCGTATTCTCATAGTCATCATCTACATTCGCCACACTTACATTTAAATCATACATAGATTTACCATTATTTTTTGTAGAGATACCATAACCATCATAATCATCTATATCATTAAAATCATCACTACCACTATCTTGCCCTATAGCCGAAGCACTCAAATCCTCACCGCTTGTATCTATACAATTTCTTGAACCTTTAAAGCCTCCCACTCTATATCCGTCCGACAAGCAGGGAAATTTACCACTATCAGTTTTTAGTATATCATTAATCCTTGTATTTTTTTCATCCCAAGGAAGATACATAATCCTTCCCATCATGGACATAGCATTAAAAAGTGCATCCTCTTTTATGCTAAGTTCCATGCTTTTATTTGCTGCATATATGATCCTTGGCACTACCGTAAATACAATGGCTATGATAACCATAGAAAATACCAACTCAATAATCGTCAATCCTCTTCTCATCTAAAAAATTTCACTCCCGGTCTTTCATAATCAGTACTACTGTTGGCATCAAACGAAGATCCGTTCATATCCCCACTTTTTATCATATTGCCAGAAGTTCTATTGTCATAAACATACATAAAACAAGGATGAGATGTACAATTGCTATCATCACTATAGTTATAACTTTCTCCGAAATCAGTAGGTATATACCAAAGCCATGATGGTATATCTACATGTATCCACTCTCTTGCACTATTTGCTGTGCCGTCAAACTTAAGAGTTAGATCGACTGTTCCATTGTTTATATTGTTATCGCTCATATCAACATCACTATTTGTATTTTTCATTAAAGTGGTACTTGAAGAGTTTATCTCCGTTACATTTCCCTCGTTTTCATCGGTATGATTTTTATTAATGTACCAGTTAAGAACCGTCTCGTTAAAGTCTTTAGTATAAGAGCTTGAGCCATCATCATAAACTTCAAGATAGAGCGAAGTATTTGCCTCCTTTTTACCTGTATAGATATCATGCGGATGGATACGACCATAGTAGAAAGTGGCATTATTGTCCAATGATATTCCGTTTTTATCTTTTGCATTGCTATCTGTTACATTTATCTCTTTTAAATTTATATAGATAGGATTTAAAGGATTTGTATAATCTCTATCTATATTGAAGCTATAACTTTCACTATTTTCGCCTTTTGTCGTAAAGTGTGAAGCCGGAATTTGAAGAGTTTTATTGATATCATTAATTGATTTATCATTGCTTGTTAAATTACCGTCATAAGTTAGATTGACATCGCTATTTGCATTATCGACATCATAATAAAATGTAACTTTTATATCTTTTGCATAACAACTGCTGTTAAAATCCTGAAGTGTTTGATGCTGTTTGTTATTGACCGATATTGTCATATTTGCCGTAACATTTAGTTCACTTAAGTTGCTATCCATATATATCCAACGACTTGAACTCGGATCAAAAACTCCGCTTAAATTGCCCTCTGTGATATTTGCCTCATAAGGATCGACGGTGATCTGTTTTGTATATGGGGTTATAAGCCTATCGCTATCATTTGTATCATCACTGTCCACTTTGGCAAATTCATTACCGTTTTTCTCTTTTATAGTTATATTTATTTCGCCTACTTCACTATAATTTGCATCTACATTGTTTGCAATTCCGTTGCTAAAATTAAAATCACTTAAGTTGAAAGTTCCTGTTTTGCAACCCGATTTTATCTCTGCTGCATCTACCTCAAAAGAATTGGCACTTTTACTTTCATTATAATCCTCAGAAGGATTGTCACTCTTGTCTAAAGCTTTAAATGATATACTAAAATCCTCTCCGGCATAAGCTGTAGATGGGATCGTGATACTAAATCTTTCGGGACGAATTGCAAAATCGTCTGTTGAGTTCGATTCGCCATCATCATTTGTCAAAGGACAATTCTCATCCACATTCCTTTTCCAAGATATTTGAACCACAACATCTTTGATAGCTTTTGAAATATTAAAGGTGGTATTTTTCTCCTGCTGTTGTATAAAAAGCAGTTTTGATGTATTATTGTCTACGGTTGCACAAATAGTTCCATTAAACTCACGGTAATTTGTACCGTTTTCATCCAAAGAGGCGATAGTTAGTTTGAAATCTTGTTTTACTATTTTTGTAGTAATATTTCTATCAGCTATATTGTGATCATCGTTCCAAGCATCAAAGGTATATTTCAAGCTACAATTTTGGCACACCCTCTCACTTCCATCATAATTCTTTTTATCTTTTTCATTATTGTATAATCTATCTATCTGAGTGGAACTTAAAGCAGTATTAAATATCTTTAACTCATCTATATCGCCACCAAAGTAGTGACGAGGATTAGTATCTCCTCTTGCTCCTATTAGTAGTTTTTTACTATTTGTTCCTATGTCTCCCGTTTGAGCTCTTGAGTATGTTAGGGTTCCGTTTTTATATATCTTTTGAGTATTGTGATC
>JAMOOV010000066.1 GCA_027065125.1 Campylobacterales bacterium
CGTCTTTTAATATCACTTCGGAAGCATTTTTCATCTTTTCAACTTCCATACCGCATTGAGGATCCATAGTTACACCCAATTTTATCTCAACAGGCTTACCGTCTTTGCTGATATTGGTAGCAACCTCTCTCTTTTCGCAACCGACAAATAAAAATACAACAGCTACAATCAAAATCAAACTATTTTTCATAAATACTCCATTTTTTAAAAGTCAAAAAAGCTCATCACTCGCTTTACAACCACACCCCATTTTTTATATAGTAAACTATCGGATAAGCCGTAACGATTAGGACATATATTATATCAAAAAATATTGATACCATTTTAAATTTTTGACAATCTTTTTTCGTAGTTTGATATACAAATGCTCCGATAGCCGAAAATGTTCCTATAAACAAAGTGGTATATAAAACATAACCTATATAGTGATAATCTCCTTGAAGCATACAAAATGGACAGTGATGAGTTGGAAGTTCATATATATATGTGCCGAAAAATGCTATCAAAGAAACAATAGCCGTAAATATAAAAAATATATTGGATATAGTAAAAAATATCGTCCTCTTAAGCTTATAAGTCAACAATATCAATATGAAATTTGCATAAAATACAGAGATGATCAATGACTTCGGAAGAGACAAAAGAGCCGATACGGACGATTGGCTTGCGGCCGAAAAGACGGTACCGCAACAGCTAACTATCCTACTTGGATCTAAAGAAAAAAACTCCAAAACCTCAAGAGTTATCTCTCCCATCAAAAAAAGATAGATAACTATATAAAAAGCAAATTTTATCTTGGTGTAGGGCATCTTTTCATCTTCAAGATCCACTTTATTTAAAACAAGCCAAGAGCTAAAAAGATATAGATTTACTATCTTGGCTATCATAGCATAAAAACCGTAGCTTGTAGAGTTTACCACACCAACCGCACACATAGCACCGGGTATATACACCGATAATTTATCTTGAACGAATATAAAATATAAAAACATAGGAAGTTTGATATAGAGGATATATTTTATAATCGTCGCTATAAGATAACTCTGCTTCTCCATTTTGTACTGAATGGTTGAAGTACTGTTTATATCCCACTTAAAGACTATTTTTAAACTCAATACAAATGCTATCGTACCAAGAAAGGCAAATATCGCATCAAGTATAAGTATAACAAGAACTTCGGGAGTTATAAGATTCACTTCATAACACCCTTGATGATCTCTATCTCGCTACTAACAAAATCCAATCCGAAAAATATGGGATCGTGTGTAGCTATAAGTATAGTCTTTTTTTCACTATGCAACTCTTTTACAAACTCCAAAAAACTGCTTGAAAGTTTTGCATCAAGATTTGCCGTAGGCTCATCGGCCAATATAATTTTAGGATTGTTTACCAATGCTCTTGCTATGGCAACTCTTTGCTGCTCCCCGCCTGAAAGATTTTTAGCCAAATCGTCTTTTTTATGATATATACTAAATTTCTCCATAGATTGTTTAGCTTTTTGCTCAATCTCCTGTTTTGAAAGATTTGAGGGAATTAGAGGCAAAATAACATTCTCAAAAACACTTAAAGTGGGTATGAGGTTAAATTTTTGAAAGATAAAACCTATATTTTCTCTTCTATACAAAGAGGCAAAATTATCAGGCAATTTAGCTATCTTTTTACCGTCAACCTCCACATCCCCGCTTGTCGGTTTCAAAAGTGCGGCTATGATGGAAAGTATCGTACTTTTACCGCTACCGCTCGGACCTTTTAGTATAGCAAGCTCTCCATCTTTCACTTCAAAACTGATATCTTTTAAAGCTACGGTTTCATTTATCTTTCCTTGGTTAAATACCTTATTGACTTTTGTAACCTTTATCATCTTATCACCTCGTCAGCATCAAGAGTGGCAGCAAACCAAGAAGGCACTATCGTGGCCGCAATATACAAAGGAACCGTTGCAAAAAATATCAACATTATCGTTTGCAAATCCACCACAAACGGAAGTTTAAAAGCCGGTTTTAGTATAGAATAGCCGGTAAATACACTTCTTAATATAGGTGCATTTAAAATATAGACATAAAAGATAGAAAATGTTATAGAAAGCACAAAAGCCATTCCCGATAAAATACCGGCTTCATAAAATTTTTGCAAAAGTATATCTCCTATCCTCCAGCCGACTGCCTTTTGAACTCCTATCTCTCTCTTTTCATCACTACTAAGTCCGCTCGATTTATCATATATGATGATGAAAAATGTAAATAAAGCCACTATAAAAAGCGATAAAAATATACCACTTTTATAGTCGAAGATATTGTTGTATGAGATCTCAAGATCGTTTTTCGTTATCACTCTACAATCAGGATACATGATCGTTATCTTTGAGGCTATTTTGGAAACCTCTTTGGGATTTGGCACTCTTAAAGTTATATCCGTTACCTCATCATCCTTCATGCCAAAAATCTCTCTTGCATTTTCATTGCTTAAAAGTATGATATCGTTTGATTCCAATACTGTACTTCCTTTAAATGTTCCGGCTATCTTAATCTTTTTAAGATCTCCATTTGGCTTTATGAAGTTAAAATATTTATCATAATAGTTTTTCTCCAATATATCTTTAACACCTTTTCCGACTATCATCGTATCATTATTGTCAAAAATCACACTATCAAACTTATCTACAACTTTTTGGATGGATTTTTTATAATTTGGAGAAAATCTATCAACCCCCACCACTACAAAGTTTGCTCCCGCATTTTTAAAGTAGTAATATCCCCAAACTCTTGGGCTTACCTCGCTAACTCCGGGTATTTCGGATAGTTTATCCACTCTGTCTATATCGATATTTTGCTCCCTACCGGCTTCAAGCTTTTGGATAGTGATATCCGGCAATGCATCTACCGTTTGAGAAAGCTCGTACTTCATTGAGTTTGATATAAAAAATATCGAAGATAGTAAAAAGATCAAAATAAAAAAAATCACAAATATAAAAATATTTTTAGCCCCTCGTCTTTTAAGAGAGCTTAATGCATATTCGAATAAAAAAAGATTGAACAACTACTTCTCCTCTATAATATTTGGTGTATTGTTAAGATTGGTTGATGGTGCATAAGTAAAAGTTGTTACAAAATAACTAACGGATACCGGATTTTCATTGAAGATAGAAAATATATCGCTAATGCTTCTATGTCTTACATATTTAGCCTCCGTAGAGACAGCTAAGTCAGGAAGACCTATCTTTGAAACAAAAAGTCTTTTATCATTTACATCCACTCCTCGCGATGACAATACAATCATCTCTATCGCAAAAAAAGAGAGGATTACAATAAAAAAAACTATAAAATACTTTAAATTTTTATTCAACTCTCTCTCTTTTAATTTGATTTGCTATCAAGCGACCAAACAAGATCATCATTTAACTCGTCAAATCTCTTAATAAACTTTCCAAAATGATCTTTTTTAAAACTCTCTGCCTCTTTTAGAGTCTTAAACGGTATCAGCTCATTTCCCATCGGACCCAAAACATTGCTCCAAAATACATAGTAAGCTTTTGTAGCATCGATACCCTTTTGAGTATAGTAGTCCGTAACTATTATTTTAGTTATGCTTTTTCTAAATTTTTTGATGTCATAATCACCGTAATCATCAGGATTGAAATAGAATTTCATCATATCTTTTACACCGTCAAAACTAAAATGGTGGATTTTGCCATCTTTTTTATAAAATATTTGAGCCGCCCATCTGGGATATTTATAGACGAACATTCCGCAAACGGGACACTTTTCATCTTTGTGAACCACAACTTGTCCGAAAGCTTTTTTCTTGATCCTCTTAACATCCCAAAGATAGTATGCAACGGCATCAAGCTGTTTTTTGCCGAGTCTTTTGCAAAACTTTTTATCTTTTATATCCTTTTTTAACTGCTCTATATCTTTATAAACGGACAGGTCAATATCTTTTTTGCAAACCTTTTTATAGATATTTTTTCCCATAGGATAATAGATAACTCTTTTTTGCTTTTCGGTAACAGCACTTGAATATGAGATAAATAAAAAAGCAACCGTAAATATCGCGATAAAGATCTTCTTCATAAAATCCCCCATTTTTAAGATATGAAATAATACACCCAATCTGTTAAATATTTGTTAATTTTTTGTGTAAAATATAGATTTATGATAATTATAATCAATATCTATGATATTACTCCGCCGGACCAACCGTAAATCTAATTCACTTCGTTCATTACGATTTACTTCAAGGTACTCAAGTAGTTCGATGTTCGCCACTAAATCCTCAGATTTAGGGCTTACATATCTCACTACTCTCATAAAGACACACAAGCAAAGCAGTTTGCTTGTTAAACTTTCAGTTTGTCTTTATTCGCTCACACATGATACCTTCGCAGAAAAACCTAAAAAACGACAAGCAGTTGTCGTTTTTCTTAACGAATATTTTATTGTGTTTGACAAAGTCAAACTACTGTTCAATTTCATTGAACCAACCGTAAATCTACCTCGCTTCGCTCACTACGATTTACTTCAAGGTATCCCCTCGGTATCGTGTTCGTCACTAAATCCTCAGATTTAGGACTTACACATGATACCTTCGCAGAAAAACCTAAAAAACGACAAGCAGTTGTCGTTTTTCTTAACGGTTTTTCACATATCAAGATATTTTATCAAGCCTTTTGTTATCCTGTCAAATCTCAAAACTTTAGTTCCACCATATTTCATCTTAAACATTTTGGCGGTATTTTTATCCGCTAATGCTATAAGGTCATCACCTTTAGGACCGACTAATCTACTGCCGAAAATATAATATGCTTTTTTGGCATCAATTACTTTTCCTGTTATATAATCTTGAACATATATTTTTTTAATATCTTTATCAGTTTTTGCTCCATACTCTTCATAATACCAAGGTCTAAAATAGAAATCCATCATACTTTTTACAGAGCTAAAATAGGCTTTTTTACCGTTTTTAAGCTCTATCTCGCAAACCAAATTGCCGTACTTGTTTACATTCCATCTAAACATCGGATCTTTTGCATCTTTTGGAACTTTCAAATCTCCTGCCACAAGTGAACCGCCAACAAAAACTAAAACCATTAAAAAACTAAAAATTTTTCTCATAATACCCTCCTACTACTTACTATCATAATATATCTTTTTTCTTAAATGTTACATACCCGAATATCGCAAACAATATACCTATGATTATCGGATAGATAACTGCAAATGTAACAAACAAAGCATGTCCGAATGTATCAAGTATATAGTATGCAACAGGTCCTATGACAGTAAGCTCCGGATCAAATAGACTGATAGCACCTATCCTAAAAACCTCCATAGGATTTATCAGCGATATACCTATGATGACATTGTCCGAAACTCTATTTTGTAACATCAATCCGATAAGAGCCACATCTATAAAGGCAAGCAACACTATCCAAGTAAGAAATGAAGCTCCTATGGCTACATCATGAGATCTTACTACGGACGATATGAAAAATGCTATACCTAAAAAAGTAAAAGAGAGTCCGAAAAGAAGTGCCGAATATAACAGCAACATATTATACGGAATTGCTCCGCCCTTTAACATACCCCAAGCAACTCCTAAGAAAAGAGCTATGATAACGGGTAAAAAGACGGTTAAAAATCTTCCGAGCATCTTTCCCCAATAGTAATCTCTCAAAGAGATGGGAAATGAAAGCATATACTCCAATATATTGCTCTCTTTATCTCCTGCGATAGACTTCACTGTAGTCGTAAGGATAAAAATAGGCAATATAATAATAGTTACTTGCATATATATTAAAAGCACTCTGCTAAGTCCGCTAAATCCCATAACAACGGCATTTGTGATACCGGTTATAAAAAATAGTGCCATTAGTCCACCAAAAACCACACTATATATAAAAAACCATTTTGACTTGATCGACTCTTTTATATCAAGTTTTGCTACTAATAATAAATTTTTCACCCTTTCCCTTTACTTAATTCTTTTTCTTGTTGTTGTTTTTTTCTATTATACTCTTCGATTTTATAGATTATTTTTATAGCATCTTGTAATGTCAAAGCCTTTTTTCCTTTCGGAAATGTCTCTTTGGTAAATGCCGAAATTCCATAAGCCATAGGAGTTATACTGTCATCCGTGTACATTGCCGTTTTAGCATCTATCCATTTACCGGTTTTGGCATCCGTTATCCAAATAATAGCCTTATCCTTCCAAGGAATCTTCTCCTCGTCAAACCACAAAATCGTACATCCTATATCGTCAAATTTGTAATGTTTACCGGTTTTGGGATTGATAACCTGTACGGCATATTTTCTTTCGCTGATAGCCATATTGCATCTTTCGCAACTATCTCTATCCCAATGTAGCTCTTCCGGTTTTAGAGGATCTTTCTTTTCACACCCTTGAAAAGAAAGCACAAGCATACAAGTATAAAAAAAAGCAAGAAAATATGATCTATATCGCTTTATCATCAGTTATTTTCCCGATATCAAGATAGACAAGTCTATTTGTAAGCCCTTCGAGATCTTCAAGCCTATGTGTTATATAGACAACAGAACTTTTTTCATCCAAATTTTTCAAAAGATTATAAAAATTCTCTCTACCTTTCGGATCCAGATTTGCCGTAGGCTCATCAAATATAAAAAGTTCGCTTTTTCTCGCTAATGCTATGGCTATCAAAAACTTTTGTTTCATTCCGCCGGAGAGTTTAAAGAATGGCTTATTTATATTTTTATCGATATCAAGCTCCATATCTTTAGCCTCTTGTACGATACTCTCTCTTTCGATATCAGAAGTCGTACAGATGTAGCCTATCAGATCATTTAAACTTATCTTAATAGGTGGAGGAAGTTGAGGAATGAAACTTATCTTTTTTAGGATTTTAGTCCTCTCTTTTACAGGATCCATCCCGTCAACCTCTATCTTTCCGCTGTTTAATTTATAATAACCCAAGATAGCTCTGATAAGAGTAGTTTTACCTGCACCATTTGGTCCGAGCATCGCTATCTTATCGCCCTCGTTAATCGCAAGAGTTACATCATCAAGAACATTTACTTCGCCGAAATTTTTTATGGCATGCTCTATTTTTACGATCATACAAGATTCTTTAATCTAAATTGGAAATTATAAGCATCAGTATGGCAAACATCAAAGCATCTTCCACACATGATGCAATCACCGTCTATCACAAGCTGTTTAGTTACACCTTTCTCTTTTCTCTCTTTATCGTGTTTAGCTTTGGTAAATTCAAGCACATGATCTTCCGGGCAAACCTGCAAACATGCCCCGCAGTGATCACATTTGTCATTATCCCACTGTACTCTTGTAGCACTTACCCATCCTATAAGATTATATGTAGTTCCTACGGGACATATATATTTACACCAAGCTCTTCTTGAAACAAATATCTCAAAAAGAAGAAGCACTACTACCCAAACGATAGCAAGACTCCAGCCATACACTATAAATCTACTGAGTATTCCAATAGGATTTATGACTTCAAAAACAAGATATCCGTCAACCGCAGCAGCAACTAAAAAAACAACCCAAAAGAAGAACCTCACTCTATGGTCAAATTTTCTCTCTTTTATGATCTTTTTTCTAACAAGTATAAGATGTATATGTTCACCTATCTCACTCAAAAAACCATAAGGACAAACCCATCCGCAATATGCCTTACCTCCGACAAGAAGATAAAATACAAGCAAAGTTACGGTTCCTATGATAACATTGGTATGCACATGATGCTCTGCGGCAAATATCTCAAGACCGGTAAATAGATCTATAAGGTGAAAGCCAAGAAGCCTTGAACCGTTAAGAGTTCCTTCCAATACCTGCACATCAGCATTAAAAGAGAGAAAGAAAAATAGATTTATTACGATAATACTCAGCCATCTCCAAGCTCTCCAAGTAAGTCTTGTTTTGCCATCTTTATTTTTTTCAATCAAAGTTGAAAGCAAGGAAGCCCTTACAAGCTCCCTTCCACTATCATGATATCTATCCATAGATTTTACCTTCTATTAATTATTGTTATATTTGTCCCACTTTTCTTTGAAAGTAGATATCTCGGTTGACAATTTATTCAATTTGTCTTCATCCATCTTTTGCAACAATCCGTACATTACATAATTCTTTCTCTTGCCGGTTTTAAATTCATGGAGTTGCTCTAAGATATACTCTTTTGATTTACCCACAAGATTCGGACCGATTATACCTCTACCGTTAACACCATGACAAGATGAACAATTTTGCTTATAAAGCTTACTAACTTTAAATGCGGCAATATTACCGGCTTTATTTCTAAGAGAGGCAAGTTTTTTATCCAACTCTTTTTGTTTAGCTTTCAACTGCTCTTCCGCAGCTTGCTTATTCTCTTTAGCAGTAGTAACTTCATGAACAACCGTAGGTTTTTTAAGATGTACTTTTATCTCGGAAGCTTTTACAACTCTATGAATCTCGTCAAGTTTATGCACTGCTTTATCCAGAGTGTATAAATAGTACATTGCCCAAAGAGCAAGTAAAGTAGCAATCACCGCTATGATATGTCTAATCATTTTCCATTCCTTAATTTTAATAATTTTGTGTTAAAATCAGCTATCTCGTTTGCGATAGATTTTAACATAGCATCATCCATTTGAGATACTAATCCTTTCATGAGGACATTTTTCTTTTTTCCGGATTTAAAATCCATCAATTTGCCATATATAAAATCTCCACTTTTACCAAGTAATGAAGGTCCTATAATTCCATTGCCATAATCATCATGACAAGCTGAGCAATGGACTATAAAATCATGACTAAGCTTATTTATCATAAGATTTATCTTTATCCTCTCGTATGGTGATCTTATATGAAGATAGGCATCTATAGTCGTTCTTTGACTTACGGTATCTTCTTGATACTTATCTATAGATTTTGCCTCTTTTGATTTATCTTCTTCATTATAAGAGTAATAAAACTGACCGCCATTCTCTTTTGATTTTGCTTTTTTTTCAGTCTTTACGGCATCTTGAGTTATTTTGATAGCACCTGCTTGATTAACTGGCACTTCGCTTTTAGCACTTTCTTTACTCTTTTTGTCACCGCAACCTATAAAAAAGGCTACAATCACAAAAGAGATAAGTGCGATCTTTGTTTTATCCATTTTTTTCTCCCCCGTATATCTCTTTATATGTCGCTCGCGGAACAATCTTTAAAACTTCCGCAGGACAAAGCTCTACACAAGCTCCGCATCCCACACAAGCCTCTCTGATCTCGGGCAATTTACCCGTTTTGTGATCCACCATTCCAATAGCTAAAGAGGGATCCGGTGTAAAAGGACACATATCCGCACATATCGTACACTCTTTGCCCTCAAACTTTTCAAGTTTTTTAAGCACCTGTTTTTGAAGCATCACCTTTTCGACATCGTTAGGATTGTCTATAACCTTTTTCTCTTTTCTCTCTTCGGCAGTTAAAACTTTCGTATGATCATATATCCTATCAATTGCACTTCTTGGTACTTTTTCATTTTTTAGAGCCAAGCAAGCATTTTCATTTTTAACTATCGCCACTCCCATATGCACCTTGTCGATACTATCATTCTCATGATTTAATGCACCGGTAGGACAGGCAAGTATGCAAGGAAATGCTTTACATAGGTAACAACCTCTCTTTTCGGGGACGATATATGCCGTACCGAAACCTGCTTTACCCTCTATCCCTTCAAGCTCTATGCAGTCATACGGACAAACTTGCAAACACTGTCCGCACTTTATACAAAGCGAGAGATAGTTTTCCTCCGGCTCCGCTCCGGGCGGTCTAAGCCTTACCTCTTTGGGCTTAAAACTGGGAGCCAATGCTATCCCTCCGACTGCCACCATACCCAATACTCCAAGTCCGCCAGCTTTTTTTAAGAAATCTCTTCTTTTTTTCTCTTCAGGTGTCATAGTATTTTACTCTCTTCCATCATAGGGTGTTTGTCCTCCAATAATTTTACAGGCTCGGAAATTGGAGCCAACTTAGCTATAAAATTCAGTATGGATATCACAGGTGATCCATAAAAGAACTTTATATTTGGATTTAACATCCAAACCTTATCCGCATATTGATAACCAACATAAGGATTATCGCCGATACCATCCCCGTCTCTGTCAAAACCTTCATAATCATCCCAATAGTTTTGATCCCAAATATTTTCAGTAACTTTCATATTGGCTGAATCATTCACAACATTTTCAATATTGCCCTTTATAATATTTCTTTTAAAAATATTCGCAATACTCAAAGAGTGAAATTTTACTCCGATACTGTTATACAATATTTTATTGTCCTCTATATAATCATGGGTTTCCGGCTCAAACGGAGATCTATCCAAATAAAATCCTCTGGCACAGTATATAATAGTATTGTTTTTGATCGTAAAATTCGAACAATCTTTCAAACCTATACCAAGCCCCGTCGTTCCCAAAGAATTCTCTATCAAATTACCGGTAGCAATGCTATCCCTTGAATACATAAAATAGATACCTACACTATTATGTTTGTAAATATTATTTGTTACAAGATTTTTTCCTGCATACATAAAATGTAAAGAGTATCTACAATATTCTCCGATATTGTGATCTATATGGTTTCCATGAGAATACCATACGACAAAATCTCTCGATTTATATAAATGGTTATTTTCGATAAGGTTGTCATTGCTATACCACAGCCTTACTCCATCACCTCTCAATCCTAAAGAAAACTTTTTGGAAGTGATATAATTACCTATCACTTTTGAGTTGCTAACCATTTGCAAATCTATACCAAAAAGACAATCTTTTATATCATTATTTAAAATCTTGACATGTTTTATAATGGTATCATTTGAGCCATGAGCATTTTTTACCGAAATACCAGCATCAATCCTCTCATGCTCTTTTCCACTATGTCTAATTGTCAGATTTTTTAAAGTTACATTTGAAGATTTTATAGTTACAACAGTTCCTTTTCCATCTCCCTCTATGACAGCCTTTTTATTTATGCCATCAATTATGAGAGGTTTGTCGATAACGATATTTCCTTTATAGACACCGGCAGGCAATTCTAGTTTAGAACCCGGATTAGCCTTATCTATCGCATCTTGAAGGATATTATCGGCCCATAATGCAACCGACAACAAAAGAACCAATGCAACTATCTTTCTCAAAATTATGCCTCTTGTTTCTCAGCTTTTAGTTTTGATATCAAAGCAAGCAAAGATAGCAAACTTATCGCTATAAGCAACCAAAAGCCCCAAGTCGGATATGAATGGGTTGTAAACTGAGCAACTTTACCATCTCCAAAAACCGTAGGTGTAAAGGGTTTGATTTTAAATGCACCCCACTCATGCATATGGTGTCCGAACCAATAGAGCCAATATGCATAAAAACCGAGAAATATCACTGGAAGAGCTACAGGAATAAGCATCAAAAGATTTAGTATCTTGCTGTCATAAAGTATAAAATATATAAACAATAGTGCCAAAAATACTAAAGCATAAGGTGCTAACATTCTAACATACGGTGCTCCTCTTTTCATAGGATCCATTCCGATAAAGTGGTTTATAGTGTTCATCTCGTGAACATCTCCGCTAAATCCGTCAAAATGGTAATAGACCGGAATTCCCTCAGGAAAAGCCTCTTTAGGATAATTTGGAGCTTCAAGAGAAACATACCAAATAGGTGCAGTTACAACACTGATCTCGGCATCTCCTTGAATAAGTTTTTTCAAGTGTACCTGACCGGTCTTTTTTAGATCCTCTTTTACAAGATCCGGAGCATTTGGACTAAGATATCTTCCTTTTTGGTAAAAGTTCCATACTTTTTCCATCAAAGGCGATATTTTGCTTACTTGATCACTATCGACCAACCCTTTAACATTGTGAGTCAAAACTGCCGGTATCGTAAACCAATAAAGCAGTATTCCGAGTGCCAATAGGGCAAAAATTCTAGATTTTAGGAGTGATTTATCCATCCTATTTCCTTTTAAGTAGTTTAATAAATTTATTATATCGTATTTTATATCTTTATATATTGATATTCATCAAGTCGTATTTATGTCGTTTTAAAGTTGTACAAAGATTCACACTCTGCAACGATTGCAGAGTGTGAATATAGAAATATTAGAATAGATTTGCGTTTTTATCTATCCACTTAAAGTATTCGATCATATCTTTTACTTGTTGCTTAGACATACCTTGATTAGGCATTCTAAGGTTGAAGTAGTTGATCATAGATTTAACATATGGCTCATTGAATTTTTTAGCAGGATCAAGTATCCACTCGCTAACCCATTTCTCACCGTTAGGATGTCTTTGAAGAACACCTGTGATATCAGGACCGGAGCTAACTTTACCGACAACATGACAACCGCCACATCCGCCTTCGTCAAATGCGATCTTACCTCTCTTGGCAGCTTCACTCATAGGAGTAGCAAGCTTACTTACAAGCAAGTCTCTCGCTCTGATACCAACATCGGCAGTTTTAACCATATATTGCCAAATCATATTTTCAAAAAGAATTGCTCTTTCGATATCGCCTTTTTTCATAGCTTTATCGGACTCTTCTTTTTCTTTTTTGATTTTGCCATACTGATCAAGAGCATCTACAACAAGTTGCTTGACTACAGGATACTTCTCATAGTGATTCTCTTTCAAGAATTTAACAACACTTTGGATAACTTTATCCGTAGCATCATTGACAGCAACTGTTTTCTTATATTCAGCCATCAATTGAGCTTTGCTCATCTTAGCTCTTTTAATCTTCTTAGCACTTACATATTTCTTGTTAGGATCTTTAACAAGCAAATAACCCATCATCTCAAGGTGAAGTGCAGAACAGAACTCTGTACAATAGTAAGGGAATACACCCTCTCTGTCAGCTTTAAAAGTTAATGCGACAGTTTTACCAGGCTCAAGTGAAGCATGAACATTATAGTGGTCAACTGTAAATCCATGAGTCTCATCTTCAGCTCTTTCGAGGTTAGTTAGATAGAAAGTTACAGTATCACCCAAGTTTACATTTACATGCTCTGGGTTGATGTGAGATCTTACAAGAGTTCCGTAAACATATACATGCTTACCTTTTCTTACGATCTTCTCTTGACCAGCAAGAGTTTTACCTCTGTGAGGCTTATCAGTGAAAGGATTGTATCCCATTTTATATCTAACATAAGGTTTGATTTTACTTGCTCTTATAGCTACCGCTTGGTGAGGCTCACCCAAACCGATAGGTAGATCGTAAATCATTTGCATCTTTTTACCTCTGATGTCTATCAACTGATGGTTTTGTGGATGCAAAGGTCCGATTCTATCAAATCTATCGATTGATAATTTGTTAAGAGCTATAATATAATCGCCTTGAGGATCTTCAGATTTACCCTCCATTCCGCAAAGGTGACCGATATTGTAGTTAACATTTACTCTGTCAAGAACTTTACAAGTTTTATAACTCCATTTTACAACTTGGCTATCAACATATAGTGAAGTATATATTTCACCTGTTTTTTTCCAATGTTTACCCATTTGGTTATGCAATGGTCCAAGTCCCAACTCAGCTTGACAATGTAAAGCTTTTTTCATATCAAGGATCGGAATACCAAAAGGATCTTTTCCTGCAAACTCTTTATTTTTAAAGAGTTTCATCATTTTTTTGAAATCATAAACTGAAGCGTGAGTATCCAATTTACCACAAACAACTATATACTTTCCATCCGGAGTCACATCAACACCGTGAGGTGATTTTGGCTCTGGAACAAGGAAAAGACAGTTATTTTTAACAGCAACATCGATAGGTACAACTTTATGTCCGTTTATAACTTTTACATTTTTAGGATCTTTTGCAAGTTTTGCAAGTTTTTTCCAGTTATAAACTTGTAAAAAGTCGGTATCGTTTCTTGAACATCCCGCCTCAAACGGAGGAAGACCTTTTTCGATACCACCTGTGTACATCTCTGAGTTAAAGCTGTTTGTAAAGCCCCAACCGTAACTTACCTCTTTACCTGCATCAGATAAATCTTGCATATATGGAGGAAGTTCAATCGTAAAAGATTTTTTTACATTTATCTTTCCTGTTTCATTGTTAAATTTCCATACCGTAACACCACCTCTATAAGCATCAACATACTCGC
>JAMOOV010000067.1 GCA_027065125.1 Campylobacterales bacterium
TAGCCATAAGAAAAGACAAACCCATACTCTTTTCTATTATGCAAAAATCATTACACTCAATATCGCAAAAAGAGTATAGTCAAATTATTCAAAAATGGTTTGATATTTCACAATTAGATAAGATGAACGGGATGCTCTCTACGCTCACGCAAGAGGAGCGTAATTGGATTTTCAAACATAAGCAGGTACGATACAGTACGGTTGATTGGAAGCCGCTCTCTATCATAGAAGATGGACATATGAAGGGTATGCTTGCTGACTATCTAACGCTCATTTCTCAAAAGACAGGTCTGGAGTTTGTTTATAAAACCTCTTCTTCGTGGTCAGAGCTTTTAAAGCGGTTCAAAGAAAGAGATATTGATATTATTCCTGGAGTAGGCAATAATTTTGATGAGAATGCTCTAGGTATTACAACAAAGACTTTTATCTCTTTTCCTTGTGTTGTTGTGACTACTCGCAAGCAGGCATTTGTGGATTCTTTGGATAGTCTCAAAGATAAAACCATTACAGTTGTGAAGTCCTATACCGGCTATAACTATCTTAAAAAACAGTATCCTTCGATTAAAATTATACCAACAGATTCTATTTTAGAATCTTTGGAATTGGTACGACAAGGCAAAGCAGATACCTTTTTGGGACATATGGCTACAGCGATATACTATGTAGGTCACTACTATTCGCAAGAGTTACATATTGCGGGTAAAATAGATTTCTCCTTTCATCATAAGATGCTGGTGCAAAAAGAAGAAACTGTTTTACTCTCTATCCTTAATAAAGCGCTTGAGAGTATTTCCGATCAGGAAAAACAGGATATCACCAACCGTTGGGTGTCTGTAAATGTACACGAAGCACTTAACTATACACTGATATTTGAAGTTGGTGGTGTTCTTTTGGTTTTGGTACTTATCTCTTTGTATTGGAATGCACGTCTTTCAAAAGAAGTGTATGAACGTAAAAAAGCACAAAAGGCACTGCAAGCAGCTAAAGAAGAAGCTGAAGCAGCTAATCGCTCTAAGTCTGAGTTTTTGGCAAATATGAGTCATGAGATACGAACACCGATGAATGCTATCTTGGGTTTTACAGAGCTCTTGGATGATCAGGTAAAAGAAAAACGCTTAAAATCCTACATAAAAATCATTCAGTCAGCGGGAAATACACTGCTGTTACTCATTAATGATATTTTAGATCTTTCCAAGATAGAAGCAAATAAATTCAAACTCCAAAAAAATCCTACTGATCTGTATGCGTTGTGTAATGAAATTGGCTCTGTATTTGCGATGAGTATAAGGAACAAAGGTTTAGAGCTATATATTGATATAGATAAGAAGATACCGCTCTCCATTCTCATTGATGGTGTACGTTTGCGTCAGGTTCTTTTTAATCTTATAGGCAACGCTGTAAAATTTACAGATAAAGGCTATATAAAGCTTAAAGTAAAGGCCTTGGAAATTTATGACCATAACTCTAAAGTAGATCTGCTTATAAGTGTAGAAGATAGTGGTATAGGGATAAAAGAAAAAGAGCTGGAGCGTATTTTTGAAGTTTTTGAGCAGCGTGAGGGGCAAGATAACAAGAAGTACGGTGGAACTGGCCTTGGGCTTGCTATCTCAAAAAGACTTACTGAGATGATGGGTGGAGAGATCTTTGTAAAGAGTAAAGAGGGAATAGGCTCTGAGTTTATAGTAAAACTTTATAGTGTAGATATCTCCTCTATGGAAGCTGAAAACTCCCAACTTGCACAGGAGCGTAAAAAAGAGCATAACATTGAGTTTAAAGAGGCAAGAGTTTTGGTCGTTGATGACATTAAAGATAACCGAGAACTTATTGTCAACAACTTTTCAGATACAAAAATTACTGTAGATACTGCACAAAATGGACAAGAGGCCCTTAACCTTTTTAGAAAAAATGTCTATGATCTGATTATTATGGATATTCGTATGCCGGTTATGGATGGTTATGAATCTGCCAAAGCTATGAAAGAGATGGCTAATATTCCTATAATCGCGCTTACTGCTTCTGTAATGCAGGGAGAATTTCAAGATAAAAAACTAGAACTTTTTGATGGTTATTTAAGAAAACCTGTTTTAAAAAGAGATCTTTTTAAAGAGATGAGTAAGTTTTTGCTACATACAAAAGATGAGCTTAATACTCAAGAGAGTAATTATAGACTTCATAAATTATGTATTGAAGATGCTGCACTTGTGCAGGTACTGCAAGACGAGTTGGGTAGCCTGAGTAAAAAAGCTCTAAAAAGTCATAACCTTAGTGATATAAAGCTCTTTTTAACACATTTGGAAGAGTTTGTAAAAGAGCATTCAGAGTTAGATGTATTGCAAAAGTATGCACAAGAGTTGCGTGAGTCTATCAATGCATTTAATATTGTAAATATACAAAAACTTTTATATGACTATGAAGAGTTTCAAAAAGATCTTGGTGCTTGCTAAAATCGTTACAATCTTTGGTTAAAATCGCAAAGATAGTTTTTTAAGTTTGTAACTTTAAGAAAATAATATGACAAAATGACATAATTTTTCTTTAGTTGAAAAAAATGACATATAATCACCCTAGAAAATTTAAAAGAAGTGAGTCCAAAATGGATGCAAATAAACAAAAATCATTAGATTTGGCAATTAAACAGATAGATAAGGCTTTTGGGAAAGGTGCTTTAATGCGTCTTGGAGATAAAGAGATAGAGCCAATTCAAT
>JAMOOV010000068.1 GCA_027065125.1 Campylobacterales bacterium
AGGATTTTTTGGACTTTCTTGAAAAACTAATAGATAATGGTTATAAAGATGAAGCATTGAATTATGCAGAAGTCGCTACGAGTATATTTCCAAAAGATTTAAAATTGCAAAAATTATTTGAGAAAGCAAAAGATAGTGACAATAAATTATAACAATATGCAAATTACCGATAATTCTATGGAGTGTGATGGCAAAAAACTTTTTCTTCTTACAAGGCAAAATGAAAATTATATTAAAGATGCTGAAAATAGAGGATGTAAAGAGTTTGTAGATAGCAAAAAATTACAAAAAATTTTACAAATAGAAGATGTTAAAATCATAGGGATAACCGGTACAAACGGCAAAACAACAACTGCTGCCGCGATATACTCAATTTTGCTTGATCTTGGAAAAAAGGTAGCTCTTCAAGGTACAAGAGGTTTTTTTGTCAATGAAGAGTTAAAAGAAGAGAAGAGTTTGACGACTCCATCTCTTATCAAAACCATAGATCACATAAAAAAAGCAAAAGATATGGGTTGTGAATATTTTGTGATGGAGGTTAGCTCTCATGCTATCGATCAAAATCGTATAGATGGATTGGACTTCGCTTTAAAGATATTTACCAATATATCAAGAGATCATCTTGACTATCATAAGACTTTTGAAGAGTATAAAAGAGTTAAGTCCTCTTTTTTTCAAGATAACAGTAAAAAACTTATCAATAAAGATGGAGGAAAAATAAACTTCAACATAAAAAATGCTCTGACATATTCAGTGGAACATCCGGCCACATATAAAGTAGATGCATATTCTCTCGGAGATAGTATAAGTGCAGTTTTAAGACATTTTCAAGAACTTGTAGAGTTTTACTCTCCTATGATAGGGCTTTTCAATCTCTATAATATTACAGCAGCCATAGCCGCAGTAGATATGGTATGCGATAGTGATTTGAAAGAGATAGCAAGTTGTGCAGAAAATTTTCTCGGTGTTAAAGGTAGAATGCAAATAGCAAATGAAAAGCCTCTTGTAATTGTCGACTTTGCTCATACTCCGGATGGTATGCACAAAGTTCTTGATAGCATAAAAGATAGAGATTTGGCGGTTGTTTTTGGAGCGGGAGGAGATAGAGATAGAGGTAAAAGAGTTATGATGGGAAGAGTTGCTTCCAGATTTGCCAAAAAGATTTATATAACCAGTGACAATCCGAGAAGTGAAGATCCTATGCAAATCATCAAAGAGATAGTTGAAGGTGTAGATAAAAATACATATGCTTTGATAGTACCCGATAGAAAACAGGCTATAAATATTGCATTAAAAGAGTTAAAAAAGGATGAAGTTCTTTTTATACTTGGAAAAGGTGATGAAGAGTATCAAGAGATAAACGGTAAAAAGATAAATTTTTCAGACGAAAAGATAGTCAATATATACTTCGGTAAATAAATTGCAATAAAACTATCTCGCTAATTATTATGATATTGAATATAAATTTTTATAATAGTTATCAAAAAATACATAATAAACTTGACAAAGATAGTATCAACTTGGTATAATTCCACTAAAATTTTAGTAGGAGGTTTATCATGTTATTGACAAGATTTGATCCATTTGCTGAAATTAGAGATTTGGAGAGAAGACTTTTGGGTGCTGTTGATGTGCCTGCAAAAGGTGATAAAGAGGTAGTTAATGTAAATGCTTTTGTACCAACCGTCAACACGAGAGAGGATGAGAAAGCATATGTTATAGAGGTTGATTTACCGGGTATTAAAAAAGAGGATATCAAAGTCAATATAGACCCGGATAATCATACTCTAACTATCTCCGGCGAGAGAAAGTTCAAAGATGAAGTTAAAAAAGAGGACTATTACAAGATAGAGTCAAGTTATGGAAAATTTATGAGAACTTTCTCATTGCCTGAAAATGTCAACACCGAACAAATTGATGCAAAAACCGAAGAGGGAGTTTTGCACATAACTCTTCCAAAGATCGAAAAAGAGCAAAAAGAGGTAAAAGAGATACCTGTTAAATAAATTAAGACCGCTTTTGCGGTCTTAATTTATAAGATAAAAGAAACTATTTGTAAGCTGAAAAAACTTTTTTTACCAATGAGCTTGTAGCTTTTAAAGGATTTGCCCTTATCTTCTCCTCCTCTTGTATCATCATGTAAAAAAGTCCGTCTATAGATTTTTTAGTTACATAATCATCCAGTCCTTTTTCGCTTAAGTCTATATTGTATTTGTTAGCTACGGTTGATTTTGCTATACTCACAACAGAGCCAAAAAGAGAGTTGGAGCTACTGCTTGAGGATGGAACAAATTTGTGATAATACTCTTTTAGAGTGTTGCAGTATCTCATCGCATCTACATTTCTTATGCTATTTTTTATAATAGGATAAAATTTATCGTACAATAATTTGCTATTTTTTTCTCTAAAAAAGTCGGTTGTGCTATGTTTGCCATCTTTAAGCAGTTTTTGAGCATCTTTTATACTCATATGTTTGATAGAATTTGCAAATATATCATAAGCTTGAGGCATTGCTTTTTCCGCAGCATGGTTTATAGTGGCATCAAAGTTATCTACATACTTCTTTCCTCTGTACTTGTTTAGTAGAGATGTTGCTTTTTCTATGAATGGCGGGAGGGGTATCTTTACTTTTGGATTGTGAAAGAAGCCATCTTTTTTGGAAAGATTTTTTATAGCATATTTAGTACCCTCCCCTAAAGCATCT
>JAMOOV010000069.1 GCA_027065125.1 Campylobacterales bacterium
AACAAGATAAAACAAGCTTTTCCGAAAGAAATATTGGCAAAAAAGAGATTTAGGATAAACAACAATCAGCCAAAATCTTTACTGGATACTTTAGCACACACAAGAAATGACTTGGCACATGCAAATGCTAAAAAATCTTTTAAGGATATAAAAAAAGATATAAAAGAAATTTTAAATACATATAAAGATATTATTGGGAAGTAAAAAGATATTGTAAGTTTTGCAAATTTTCCAGGATTAGGACAAGATTTTACACAATTATTAAGTAAAGCAACATACGGCTTTAAAGCCCGAAAAATATGTGGATTTTTATGATTATCGGCTTTTGGATTATCTTGGATTTGAAAAAATAGATTTACGGTTATAAAACCGTAAGGTTTTAAATATCAAATCAAAAGACACTTAACCACAAATCTAATTCACTTCATTCATTACGATTTGTTTCAATGTTCTCAAGATGGGTTATTTGTCGGATTTGAATGGCGATAGAGTGACAAAGTTAGTTTATCGCAGCTTTATAGAGTAGTTCAGGTGCAATATCATAGTCTTGATACGACAGACTTGGTCCTTCCTTTTTCATATTTGATATGATTTTTTCATTTATAACAAAATCATATCTCTTATCAAGCTCTTTCAATCTTCTTATATCTACAATTTTTCTACCGTAATTAAACTCTATATCAAACTTAAAATCACCTATATATTTTGCACTCTTAACAAATACATTCACGACAAACCTTTCTCTATATTTTTGCTTATTGTGCCAAAATAATTTTTGATTTGTCAAATAATTGAGCATTTTATAAAAAAAGTAGCTTGAGGGACAATTTTTGGAAAATTACTTCGATAAGATTTCAAAAAAAAAGGAGGATGCATGTTTTACAAATTTGCATATTTGCCATTGCTCATCGGACTCTTTTTTGCCGGATGTGCCACAACAACCCTACAAACTAATGTAGCAATGACCAGAACCATAGTGCTTGATCCGATTAAAAAGGATAAAAGAACATTATATCTAAGAGTTAGAAATACCGCTGCTTCAAAGATAGATCTTAAACCTATACTTTTGAAGGATTTGAAAAAGAAAGGTTTGCAGATAGTTGATGATCCGCAAAAAGCGAAATATATCTTAAATATCAATGTTCTTTTTGCCAATAACCTAAAAGAGGCACATGCTTTACAAGCGGCTACCACAAGCGGAGTCAATGCTGGTTTGGTCGCAGGATTTGCAAATAGTAGTGCAAAAGACGGTATAGTTGCGGGAGTAGCTGCCGCACTGGTAGGCGGTATCATAGGAAGTGCCACGGAAGACGAAGTGTATAGGGCGGTTATAGATGTATCCGTAAAAGAGAGAAAAAATCAAACTGTAAGAGCGACTCATAAAGTTGAGCAATCACAGGGAATTATCAATGATACCAAAAGGGCAGGATTTGTCAATGAGTTTTCCGGAGATCTGAAAAATATCAACTCTACGGGTAAACTTTCGGATGGATTAAACGAAGAAGATAGATATGATTATAAGAGTGATTATATACAGTATAAAACAAGGATTTTGGTAAGTGCGGTAAAAATGGGCTTGGATCTTAAAAAAGCCATACCTATTTTAGAAAAAAAGGCATCTTATGAAATTGCCGAAATATTTTAAAGGAGTTCAAGTGAAAAATCTATATAAAACAGTAGCAATGGGAGCGATAATAACACTTTTTGCGGGGTGTGGAGGACATATGGTGGAAGTAGGCAAGCTTCCGAAAAAAACAGATATGATAGCAGATATCAAGATAGAGGCACCAAAAGCACTGTTTCAAGCAGAAGCAAGAAACAAAGCCAATATATTGGCCATAGAGGCTGCAGCCAAATCAACCATAAAGAACGGATATAGATACTTTTCTATAGATCTTCCCAAAGGTGCGGTTTCAAATACCCATGGAAGTCTTGTGCATAGTGCTAAAGATTATATAAAAACTTGCAATACCAACTCAACCGGCAAAGAGATAGGAGCATCTCTTCTGACACTTGGTATGTTTTCCGTAACATTACCAGATAGTTGCCATATAGCAAGTAAAGCCGGTGACGGTAAAGGTTGGCTTAGGATATATGCTTTTAAAACACAGCCTTTAAATTATACTTCATATGATGCGAAAGCCGTTATCAAATATCTCAAAGATAACAAGATGTATATAAACATACCAAAAGGAGAATTTGCAGAAACCATTATCAAAAAATAATAAACTATCAAAGGCATGATATACACTTTTTGCCTTTGATAGACAGTTTTTGTCCATTTTCTCTTGTATAATTTTCACAAAATAGGAGGAAATATGCAACTTGATACCACTTTTATCTTATCGGATGCAAGTTATTCGCACGGTAGTAAAGTAGCCGGTCTTGGTGTAGTAGATCTTAGAACCGGCGAAAGCTGGACAAAAACTTTAAACAATATCGAAAGTTCAAATCTTGCTGAGTTGGAAGCACTAAAATTTGCTATCCAAATAGCCTTGAAAAGTAGTTATAAAAATGTAGTTTTTGTTTATGACAATATTTCTGTAGCTACTCATATCTTAAAAGAGAGATATAAAAAAAATTTTCATCATATGCAGTTTTTGTGGTTAAAAAGAAAATTTTTGCAAAAAAGTGACGATATCGCAAAAAAAGCGAGAGTTTTTCAAGAAAATTTTTTGCGAAAATGCAACCCTTCCAT
>JAMOOV010000070.1 GCA_027065125.1 Campylobacterales bacterium
AACCAAAGGCATAACACTTGTGATAGAAAATACGGCGGGACAGGGAACAAATCTCGGCTACAAATTTGAGCATATCGCCTACATAATAGACAAAGTGAAGGATAAAAGCAGGATGGGTGTTTGTATAGATACTTGCCACCTCTTTACTTCGGGCTATGATATAAGAGATAAAGAAGCTTATGATAAAACTTGGGATGAGTTTGACAAGATAGTCGGTTTTGATTATCTTCAAGGTATGCATCTAAACGACTCAAAGCCCGATCTTGGTAGCAGAGTCGATAGACATGAAAGTATCGGCAAGGGTAAGATAGGTATAGAGGCTTTTAGACTTATAATGAACGACAAGAGAATGGATGATATACCTTTGATACTCGAAACTCCCGATAGCTCGATATGGAAAGATGAGATAAAGTTACTATACGGTTTGATAAAAAAATAATAACACACAAGGAGGATATATTGAGAAGTTTGACGATAAAAGGAGTACTTTTAAGTTTATGTACCGCTACACTATTACAAGCAGCAGCTTATAAGATACCGGAGCAATCTTTAAATTCTTTATCATTGAGTGCCGCTTATGTGGCAAATGCCAATGGAGCCGATACAAGTTACTATAACCCTGCCAACATGGTATGGAATGATGATGCCAATTTGCTTGAATTCGGATTGACCTATATAAATCTGCCAAAGATTGACTATAGTGGAAAAGTATTTTCCCCTTTAGCAAACACCTATGTTCCTGCAAATGGAAATTCTAAAGATGAGCAATTTTTAGTACCTACTTTGCACTTTAGTTCTAAAGATCAAGGAGGCTGGAGATATGGCTTAAGCATAACAGCTCCCGGCGGCTTATCAAAGAGATGGGATACTCCTTTTCAAAAAGCAGCAGCAAAAGAGTTTACACTAAAAATTATAGAGATGAGTCCTTCTGTCGCATATAAAGTAAATGATAAATTTGCTTTGGGTGGAGGAGTTAGGATTGTATATAGTAAAGGCATTGTTCAGGCTGAAAGTTCTCCTTTGTATAGTGAAGATATGAATGGAGATGATATATCTTTCGGTTACAATCTTGCTATGTCTTATAGACCAACAGGTGCTTTTAAATTGGCTGCAACATATAGATCAAAAGTCAATCTTAAAGAAGACGGAACGGCGAGTGGTTATATAGGTAAATATTTACTTACAAAAAATCCTGCAGATTTATCTGTAAAGATGCCATATAATTCAAATGCAAATGTTTCTATTCCTCTTCCTGCTACACTTGATCTTGCTATGGCATATACATTTAATGAAAAAACTACTGTTGAATTTGTATATGAAAGAGTCTATTGGTCATCTTATAAGCATCTTGATTTTAATTTTAACAATACTATTGCAGAGGCTGTTTTGGGAAAACCGAAAGATAAGCTTTGGGATGATACAAATGCTTTTAGGATAGGTATTACCCATCAATATAATGATAAGTTGAAATTAATGGCAGGTTTTGCCATAGATGATTCGCCTATTCCTTCTAGGACACTTGGTTTTGAGTTGCCAGATGCTGATGCAAAAATGTATTCATTGGGCTTTGAGTACCAATATAACAAAAAAGTTAGTTTTGGAATGGGATATCTTTATGATGATAAAGATGATAGAGCCATAACCTTAAGCGATGCAAATATAAATGGAATAAACGGAACATTTACTCATGTAAAAGCACATCTTTTAACTGCATCTATAAAATATAGGTTTTAATATATGCTCCAGTACAAATATAATAACTTTTATGAAATGGTAAAGGAAAATGCAAAAAATTTTCCCAATAAACCGGTAGTTTTTATAGATAAAAGAAAGGTTGGGAACTTAAGACTAAAACAAAAGATAGATACTTTTGCCAGATTTTTGGAGTTTAGCGGTATAAGAAGCGGTGATAAAGTTGCTTTGATCGTTGAAAACTCCGAAGAATTTATCATCTCCTTTTTTGCTATTACGAAGATCGGTGCTATTGTAGTGCCGATCAACACTTTTTTAAAAAGAGATGAGTATGAGTATATCTTGGGTGACTGCGAAGCTAAACTACTTGTAAGCTCTCCAAAATTTGCAAAAGAGACTAAAAATCTTTTAGATACCACTTCCGTTGAAAAGATAGTATGGACAGGGGATTATGATGAGCTTGACGAAAGAAATTATAGTTTTTTGGAGATCGCTCAAAGCCAAGAGACACATGAACAAATCAGTCAGCCTCCGTCATTAAACGATCTTGCTTGTATAGTCTATACTTCGGGAACTACAGGTAAGCCTAAAGGTGCAATGCTTAGCTATAAAAATATATTTTCCAATCTTGTAGCTATCAACCAAATTATAAAACTAACCCCAAAAGATAGATTTGTCGTCTATTTACCGATGTTTCACTCTTTTACCTTAACAGCTACCGTTCTTTTACCCTTCTATTCGGCATCATCCATAGTGGTTGTCAAATCCATTTTTCCTTTTTCAAATGTATTAAAGCAGGTGCTTTTGAAAAAAGTAACGATATTTCTTGGGATCCCTACCGTTTATAATGCTCTTATAAAGGCAAAAATCCCATGGTATTTTAGATGGTTTAACAAGATAAGAGTTTTTGTCAGCGGTGGAGCACCTTTAAGC
>JAMOOV010000071.1 GCA_027065125.1 Campylobacterales bacterium
GGATCGCCTCCTCGCTCGAGTTTGAAAGGTTGTCGTAGACTACGACCTCGTATCCCGCATTCAAAAGCTCCACGCAGGTATGAGAGCCGATATATCCGGCTCCGCCTGTTATGAATATTTTTTTCATGAATGACTCTCCTGTATTTGTCAGTATTTTTGCTATGTTGTTCACTTCGCACCCACCTTTAAGAGCACCACTTTGATTGTTTTTAAAAAGATTACAAAATCAAGCCATAAAGACCAGTTTTGTATGTACCATTTATCAAGATTGATTCTTTCTTTGAAAGTTAACTTGTTTCTGCCACTCACCTGCCACAATCCAGTGATGCCAGGCTTTACGTAAAAGATAATTTCTCCATTTCCAGCTTCTAATTTTTCGCGCTCATTAAGCATGTAAGGGCGGGGGCCTATTAAATTCATATCTCCTCGCAGGACGTTGAAGAACTGCGGCAGTTCATCTAGAGATGTTTTTCTCAAAAATCTACCTATCTTTGTGATGCGAGGATCATTTTGATACTTATGGTAGCTGTTGTAGTATCTTATCTCTTCGGGGTGATGCTGAAGATATTCCTGGAGGAGAATATTATTGTTGACATACATGGTCCTGTATTTGTAGCAGCTATATGGCTTGGCATCTTTGCCAAATCTTTTTTGTTTAAATATAACAGGTCCCTTGGAGTCAATTTTTATGAGCATTGACAGTATAAGATGAAGTATTAAAACAAATGGCATACTCAACGCTACGATTGTCTTTTCAAATAGAGTTTTGATGAAAATATTTTTTATACTCAAGAGTCTATTTTCCAAGTGAATGGCGGAGAGGCGAATATTTGACAAGTCAAGAGTTGTTGAGTGTGTAAAATCAAGGTGATCCATATAGGGTATAACGTATATGTCTTTGGTTTGTTTACTATAGTTTTTTATGAACTTCTGCAACTCGTCAACAACAAACTCTTTTGAGGCTATCAAAACCATCTTATAGTGATCTTGCGCGGATTTGAAGCCAAAGTACCAATTGTCACTAATCTCTGAAGATATTTTTTCATACTGCTCTTTTTTAGCGATAACTTTTACGCCGATCTTAAATAGATCGAAAGAGAAAACGAGCTTTTTTGTCAGCCTTTTAACCGTGGGCAGTAAAAACATCGCTATGATAAAAAAGAGAACTATAAAACTTCTTGAATATTGTGCAGACATTTTCGTCAATGTAAGAATGGTAAAGATTATTACAAAAGAGAAAAAGAGCGCTTTCAAAACTCGTCTAAAATCGCCCCAATAATCGTAACGCATAAAGTAGATTTTCTCATTCACCAAAGCAAAAAAAATCAACAAAATCATCCAGTAATACGACGAGATGTCAGCATCCTGAAAAGGTGGTAAAAAATCTAAAAAAAAGTTGGTACGAATAAAAAAAGCAAGCTCAAGTGACAGAACGAGTGCCGCAATATCCGCCAGCATAAGAATCAAAACATAAACGATTGTTTTGACATTATTTTTAGAAATTTGCATCAATATGATTCGCTAATCATTTTTAATCTTTTTTACAGTATTTAAAACTTCACTGTTTGCTTGGTGCTTGAAGCAATCAAAAAATCATCCCCACTTGTTAAAATAGTAAAATGTCGATCGTATGGGGGCTAAAAGCAACTCTTTTTTTGTATAAGCCTTTGGCGTGAAGATGCATTATGCCCACTTTTGGGTAAAAGATTGTTTTATATTTTGCATGGAGCCGCCTATTTAGATCTACATCTTCCATATACAAATTTGAGGTATTTTACTCTAAGAAACATAAAGCAGCCATCAAAAGATGATACATTCAAAATTTTGTCATAACCAAAGTCGTGCAGTCCATAGTTTTTATCGATATTTTTTTTGGGTAATTTTATCTGAAAGTATAAACCGTCTAGCTGTAAGCTCTAGAGGCATTGACAAAAGTTTACAAAGATGCCGTAAGCTACCATCAGAGTAAAGTGTTTTAGGCACTACATTTGCCACGTTTTGATTTTTTGCATATATTCAAAAAGCTCTTCAATGACACCTGCTTCAAAATAGACATCAGGATTGAGCACCGGATGATAAGGTATACCATCATCTACGCTCTTTTGAAGCGCAATATTGTGTGCTGGATCAAAATCAAGATTTTCTCCGTTGTTGGCGTTAAGCGTTTACACTTTTTCATTGTGCCTCAAAGTTTATGAATATTAAAATACAATTCACCTTAGAGGTGGATAATATTTTTGGTTACTGGTCGCTGGTGCGGAGTGGTCGCTGTTTGTTGTTCAATGAAACGTGACTTTTTTGGCGGCTTCGGTATAATTGAGTAAAAAATTTAAAAAAAAGAGGGTTTGTGGCCAAAGTACCTTGCACACATTGTCATCTGGAGTTCGATGAGTCGGTGATGATTACCGAAGAGGTGGAAAATGGAGATGTCCATTATTTCTGCTGCAAAGGGTGCCAGGGGGTTTATCACCTCTTGCGCTCCGAAGGGCTCGATACCTTTTACGACAAGCTGGGAAAAAACCGGCTCGAACCTCCCAAAGAGCTCTCTGACGATCTGCACAAATTCGACTTGGAGGGTTTTAGAAAAAAATATATCATCGAACGGGATGACGGGCTAT
>JAMOOV010000072.1 GCA_027065125.1 Campylobacterales bacterium
TGCGTATGTATTTACGCCATACTTTGCAAATAAATTTATGAACAAGGATGACTAAGATGAAAAAACCAAAACTTATAGAATCCTATGTTCACGCACTACTACAAAGCAAAATGAAAAAGATACTCGCACTTGTTGTGATGCTTATAGCACTTGCCTCATCTATCTGGCTTGTAACGAGTGAGCATGTAAAAGTAAAACTACTGCCAAATCAGTTTGCTGATCATTTTATGATGTATGTTGATCTTCCCGAAGGAAGCTCCGTTTACGAAACTAAAGAGGTAACAAGTTGTATACTAAACAAGCTGAAAAGTGAAAAAAGTATTACTGATATGTCGGTTTTTTTAGGGCAAAGTGCTCCTGTTGATTTTTCTGCAATGATAAAAGGGCGAATATTTGAAGAGGGTGAACACATTGCTAATATTATGGTAAACCTCAAACGAGAAGATGAGAGAGATGAAAACTCTGTTGCCATGGTACACAGACTCCGTCCAATCGTTCAAAAAAACTGCTCACTGCATAATGCAAATATCAAGTTTGTGCAATCTCCTGCAGGTCCTCCATACTTAGCGGCTCTTGTTCTTGAGGTCACCAGCGACGCACCTTATGCAAAAATAGAAAAACTTGCTTATACAATCGAGCCTTTTTTTAAAGCAAGAGAGGGTGTAGAGGATGTTGATGTATTAACAGATGCAAATGTCGCACGCTACAGTATTAAACTAAACAGAGAAAAAATTATAAAATCTCACTTGCAAATTGAGCAGGTTAAAAAGATTTTATATGTTGCCTTTGAGGGGATGGATATCGCTTATGAAAACGATGCTGATACACCGGATCAAATCCCTGTACATGTAGTCTTGAAAAAAGATTCCAAAGAGTTTACAAAAGCAGATAAAGAGGCACTCCTTAGTAAATTTGCGCAGATTAATCTTCTTAATCTATTAGGGATGCAAGTACCTTTAAGTGAGCTTGTAACTATTGAAAAACAAAGTAGAGGGCATACTGTTTACTCTAAAAATCTTATTCCTTTGGTCAATGTTGTAGGTGATACAGACGGAATAAGTCAAATCTATGCACTTCTTGATATTCGCAAGATGATTATGGAGAAACTTGCAAGTAACTACACAATTAAAAAAGTCGGTTTGCTTGATTTAGCGCTTACCTCTAAAGAGAGTGGTGAAGTGTTTCATCTGCATTGGGATGGGGAACAAAAAGTCTCATGGGATACGGTTACAGATTTAAGTATGGCTCTTGGTGTTGCCATGGTGGTGATATTTTTTATGATGGTGATCTATTATAAAAATTTCTCTCTGGCAACGGGCATTATCTTGGCTAGTTTTATCTCAATAATTGGAGTTATTTATGCACACTGGTTTTGGGATATGGCAAGCGAGATGCCTTTTTATATGACAGGGACATCACTTATAGGATTTATCGCACTCATTGGTATAAATTCACGCAACTCTTTGCTCATCATTGATTTTGCAAAACAACTTATACAAGAGAAACATTTTGATGTGGACAGGGCAATAGCCATCTCGGTAAATACCCGTGCAAAACCGATACTGCTTACAGTCCTTGCCATAGTATTCGCAAGTGCACTTTTAACACTTGATCCTGTCTTTGGCGGTTTGGGGGTTGCACTTATTGGCGGAACATTGGCAGCTTATCTGGTTTCACTTTTTATAGTGCCGATTTTTATTCAAAAACCATTACATAAAGAATATTCTAATAAGGAAATAAACAATGAAAAATAATAAAAAAAGAGTCTCACTCGTACTTGGAAGTGGAGGAGCAAGAGGGTATGCTCATATCGGTGTGATTGAGGAGCTTGAAAAAAATGGTTATGTTATAGAGTCGATTTCAGGGTCATCCATGGGAGCTTTAATAGGTGGACTTTATGCGTGTGGAAAGCTACAAGAATATAAAGAGTGGGTGCTTGGGCTTGATATACTCGACATTGCAAAACTGCTTGATTTTTCATTTCTCTCAGGTGGTATGATGCAGGGAGATAAAGTCTTTCGTAAAATTCAAGAGATGGTAGGCGAGGTAAATATAGAAGATCTGCCCATCAAATATACAGCAGTTGCTACAGACCTTGTCAAACAAAAAGAGGTGTGGCTACAAAAAGGGGATCTTTTAGATGCTATTCGTGCCTCCATCGCCATTCCAACTATTTTTACCCCTAAAAAGATTGCTAGCAGATATTTGATAGATGGGGGTGTTTTAAATCCTCTTCCAATTGCTCCGACAATCTCGGATGATACAGACATCACCATAGCTGTAAATCTCAATGCCTACAATGCAAAAAAATATGATATAAAGATACCTAAAAAAGAGTTAGAGAAAGAAAACAAATTTGAAGAGATCTTTTTTGAACTTCAAAAAAAAGCACAAAGTTTTTTTAAAAAAGAGTCAAAATCGGAGTTTGATGAGATGAATATGTTTGCCATTGTCGGTAAGACGATAGATATTATGCAAAACAGCGTCTTAGAGTGTAAAATGGCAGGATACTCACCCGACATCATGATAAATATTGCAAATGATGCCTGTGATTTTTATGAGTTTAACAGAGCGT
>JAMOOV010000073.1 GCA_027065125.1 Campylobacterales bacterium
AGTGAAGCAATCAAAGAATTGATAGTATAAGAAAATGGCTATATTATTAAGTGATAGTGAATTTGTTACCATTCAAAAGTTGATTTTTAGAGAAGTTGGTATTGACTTGCAAACTTCCAAAAAACTTCTTGTGCAGAGTCGTCTTTTAAAAAGATTGCTTTTTTACAAGTTTGATTCTTATATTGACTATATTCGTTTAGTGCAGATAAATAGTGCTGAACGGATTGAAATGATCAATCTTATCACAACTAATGAGACATACTTTTTTAGAGAGATTGATCATTTTGAATTTTTGCAAAATACAATAATTCCAAACCACCCTTTTAAAAAGAAATTTCGTTTTTGGAGTGCGGCCGCAAGTGTCGGTGCAGAGGCATATTCAGTAGCCATGCTTCTTGACAAAACGATGGCAAGAGGGGATTGGGAGGTTATCGGTACTGATATAAATACAGAGGTCATCAAGAAAGCCCGTATCGGTTTATATCCTGAAAAATGGGCAGATAAAATACCAATAGAATTAAAAAAAGAGTATTGTTTAAAAGGAAAAGGCAGACATGAGGGACAATTTTTAATAGATAGAGGGTTAGTTGAAAATATGGATTTTAGAGTGGGAAATCTTATGAAGTATAACACTGAAGTCGGAAAATTTGATGTTATATTTTTAAGAAATGTGCTTATATATTTTGATGATGATACCAAGCAAATGGTTGTCGATAATGTATTGAAAAATCTAAAAGTTGGCGGTTATTTTTTTATATCATTGACAGAAAATCTAAATATGATAAAAACACCATCATTAAAAAATGTAGCAACATCTATCTATCAAAAGGTAAAATAAAATGACAGATAAAAGATTGAAAATAGCTCTCATATCAACTAAAGGCGGAGTTGGTAAAAGTACTATCTCTATGCAGTTAATAGCACCATATCTATATGAAAAAAATGAAAAAAAACCTATAAAGCACTATGAGTTTGATGACGAAAATCACGATAGTTCCAGTTTTGGAGATAGTATTCTTAGCAAGAGAAGGCAGATAAATGTATCTTCGCCCCTGCTAAAAGAGGAATTAACAGAGATATTTGCCGAAGATGAAACTATGTGCCTAGATATAGGAGCAAACAAAACCGCCATGATACTTATAGATGCACTCAATGATACCGGTATGATAAATTTTTTGGATTTAATTGTTATACCTATGTTAGACGGCGAACAAGATGGTATCAATGCCAGTTATATATATACTCTTTTAAAATGGAACAACCCAAATCTAAAGATACTCTTTGTTCTCAATAGAGCAAAAAATTTGAAGTATGCCAAATACCAATTTGAAAATTACTTTGGAGATATTAGGGGTATATTTAAAAATGTAAATCCCGTAGTTGATAATATATTTGATAGAGATAAGGAAAATTATCTAATGCTTTTAGATCATGAAGTGATAAAATATAGCAGAAGATTTGGTTTAACGGTTTATGAGATAGCAGAACAAGAGAGAGATTTTATAACTGAGATTAGAAATTCATTCTCAAACCTTTCTAAACAAGAAGAGATAAAATTGCTTAGTTTTAAAAATTTTATATCGAAAAGTGCTAAAACCTATACAAAGGATGTATTAATGAAAGCATTTGGAAAGTTAGATTATATTTTAAAGGAAGATAATGAGCAAAGATTATAGTAAATATTTGCGGGTTTTAGCTGCTGAACACAATATACTATATATCGGCAAGGATAGTGAAGAGGTTTATGATAAAACCTCGTCATACTTCAAAACATCCTCCAAGATAGATATAAATGAAAAGATGTTGGAAAAAATCACTTCAACTCTAATCAAGCGACACATAACGGTTGTAGTTATAGATGTTCAAAACAACAATGAACTCTCAGTTGATTTTTATAAAAAAATAAGAGCTTTTAACGAAGAGATACCTATCTTACTTATGTTTAATCCAAAAGAGTATAGAAAACTTTTTGAAATAGTGCCACTTGTGGATGCCACGGTAAGTTATCCGATAGATAGAGATATCTTTCATAAAAAACTTTTTACGGTACTTAGCCAAATTTATACTATAAATTCCATAGGACAAAGAGAGATTGTTTTGCAAGAAAAAAATACAATTGAAGAGGTGTCTTCTATAGATATATTTTTTGATAAATATGAGGGGAGTTCTTTATTTATAGCGGATGATTTAAAAGATATAGTAGATGCTCTAAATGCAGGAAATTTAACACATCCATTTTTATCCAATATAGCACAAAGGCTGGATGATGTTGCAGAGATATTTTCAAAAGCAGAACAAACAAGATCTGTAACACCTATTTATGAAGATTTGGCATCATATCTAAGGGGTTTGGATTTGGAAAAAATTGAGCCTCAAAATTTAAAAGGTTTTTCATATCTTACTGATATACTCAATGATGTAAGTGCTTACTTGATGAATATGTTTGTAGATAGAATTTTTAAAGATGTTCAACTATTTGAATATTCACTGCAAGACAATATAAAGTTCATGAA
Organism: Campylobacterales bacterium; assembly: GCA_027065125.1. Lineage (GTDB taxonomy): Bacteria > Campylobacterota > Campylobacteria > Campylobacterales > JALSKU01 > JALSKU01. The sequence continues at coordinate 2,514 of JAMOOV010000073.1, forward strand.
AAATCAACTACAAGGTAGTGAAAATAGTGAAGGTGAGGTAGATTTCTTTTGAAAAAAAATATAGATATATATGCTTATCTTGAAGATAATGCAGAGTTGTGGAAAGTTTTAGATACTTCTTATAATTGTACGAAGATAAAGAGTCATGATGAGTTTTTAGATATGTTGTCAAAGACGAGGCGAGATGATATGTATCTTTATATAGTTGATATTGAAAAACTTAAAGATAAAAAATATAGTTATTTTAAAAATGAGCTATTGAACAATGAACATCTTTTTGTTGTAGTCTATGGAAAAAATATCTCTCAAACTATAAAAGCAAAACTTCACTCATTGGAAGTTGGTGCTATTATCGAAGATAAATCACAAAACCAAAAAGAGATGCTTGATTATGTGATTGCCAAAGCAAATTTATATATGGCTACTTTAGATAACCGTTTTATAGAAGGCTTTTTAGAGTATCACGATTTAAGAAGTGAGATAGAGGTAAAAATAAAATATTTGTTATCTTTTATATCTTACAAGTATAAGATAAATGGAGGCGATATTGCAGATATCCATCTATTAACTTCTAGTCTGTTTATGGCATTTAAAAAAGATAAAGTTTTAAAAGTTTTAAAAATACTATATATAATAATAAAATCAGAGCATATAGATATGCTCTATAAAACATATACCCATCCACAAAGCTTTAAACAGAGTATTATAACTATATTGTTGCTGATTTTTCAAGATAAAGAGACTCAAAAATATATAAAACAAATCAACATGAAAAATGTAAAAAAAAGCCTCATTGATGAAATTCAAGATATTTATAATACAAAAGCAACAGTTATCATGTCAAATCAAGATATAAATTTCTTTTGGGAACAAATAGAAATGGATATAGTAAAAAAATGCAAAAACATAGAGAATGTAAAAATTTTAGATGATTGTATTGTTTTAATCTGTAAATTCTTGACATATGTACTTTCTAAAGTGGATTATATTGAGATATATACGGTTATGGATTTTTCCGATATTCAAATAAAAATAGATATAAAACTCTTTGGAACAACAAATAGTATATTTAAAGAGTATATAGAATCTAATTCTTTATTAAGTGACAAATTTATCATCGAGCCGAAAGACAACAACAAAATCATATTGACCCTAAAATCACTCGATTTCAAAAATGAAAAAATAGATAAAACAACCATAGATAAAACAACCATAGATAAAAGCATTATAGACAGTATGCATTACAAAGATGAACAAAAGATAAGTGCAGAGGATTTTTTAAAAGAGTTTGAGGTAGATAAGTTTCTATTAGATGATTTAAGTGATTTGGAGGCTAAAATTAGAGATAAACTCTATGCACAAGATACTCTTTCTCAGGAAACCCTATCAACTGTATCAAGTACTCTGTATGGGTATGTGCGAATTTTAAATGAAACTATAGAGTTTCAAGATATAGCTTACTCACTTCAATCACTCTCAAATGTATTTCAAGAGTTATCTTTAGAAACACTTGATGATGCAAAAAAGAGTACACTAATGTTTTATATTCAAGGATTGATAGATGATTTAAGCAGTTGGAAAAGATATATATTTATAGAGCCAAATACACCTGATATTCACTATTTGGATGCATCATTGCTTGAAAATTGTGCAACAATAGAAAAGTTTATATTATCCGATTCGGAAGATGAAAATCTCAAAGAGGGAGATGATGATGATTTGGAGTTTTTTTAGAGGAAACAACTATGAAAATAGATAAATTTTTAGAATATGCACAAAAGATTAAAGACAACAAAAGCTTTAACTATAGACAAGAGCATAAAATAGTAGATAAAAATGGAAAAATTCGTTGGGTGGAAAAAAAGATAATACCTCTGTATGAAGAAGATAAACATATAGAAAAAATCATAGTAAATTTTGATATAACCGAGAAAAAAGATTTAGAAAAACTTGCTATAACCGATGGACTTACGGGATTGTATAACAGAAGGTATTTTAATGAGATTTTAAACAGAGAGGTTTGTCGTGCTATTCGTGCAAAGTCATTATTGTCTTTCTCGATAATTGATATAGATTTTTTTAAACAGTATAACGATAATTATGGACATGATGCTGGAGATAAAGCTCTTATTAATGTTGCAAATGTTATAAAAAAATCAGCAAAAAGAGGGAGTGATTTTGCTTTTAGAGTGGGAGGTGAAGAGTTTGGAATACTATTTGGTGGCTGCGATAAAGATCACTCTTTAATGTTTATACAAAAGATAATACAAAATGTAAGAAATCTACATATCCCTCATTCTAATTCTAAAGTAGATAAATATGTTACCATCTCGGCTGGAGTGGTTGTTGTAGATTTTCAAAAAGAGAGTGTAGATAAAAACGGTCTTTATACTATAGCAGACGATGCTTTATATCAGGCTAAAAAAGCCGGTAGAAATAGAGTAGTTTTACATGAAAATGATGATTTGGAGTTTTTTTGATGATAAAGTTATTCATAATAGATGATTCGGCACTTGTAAGAAATGAGTTTAAAAAGATTTTTACACCCATAAAAGATATAGAGATTATAGGTTCGGCACCAAATCCTGTGGATGCTTTTGAAATATTTAAGAAAACGGGACTTCCTGATGTCTTTATACTTGATATAGAGATGCCAAAGATGGATGGGTTGACATTTTTAGAAATGATAGGAAAACAAAAACCCATTCCTACCATCATATGCTCAACCCTTGTTGCAAGAGGCAGTTCGCAAGCTATAGATGCCTTAAGGATGGGGGCAGTTGATATAGTACTTAAGCCAACATCAAATCTAAATAATTTTTTTGGAGAAAAAAGTGAAGAGTTTGTATCAAAGGTGAGGGCTGCATCTGTGTCACATGTTGGTTTTATAAAAAATATAAAAAGAAGTAGCAAAAGTAAAGTTTTAAGTGAAGGACAAGTGTCAAGCAGTGTAAAAGCAAACAGTTCATTACCGCCTTCAAAAAAAATCATAGCCATAGGTGCATCAACCGGCGGTGTTCAAACATTGGAAGAGTTGCTCTTACAACTAAAACCAAATCACCCACCCATACTCATAACACAACATATGCCTATAGGTTTTACTGCATCTTTTGCAAACAGACTCAATCAAATCCTTCCCTCATCAAAAGTAAAAGAGGCAAAAGATGGAGATACTCTTTTACATGGTCTTATACTTATAGCACCAGGGGATTTGCATATGGAAGTTGTAAAAAATGGTTTTTCTTACAAAGTGGCTTTAAAAAATTATCCAAAAGTAAACTCTCATAAACCAAGTGTAAATGTGCTTTTTCGTTCTATGGCAAAAGAAGTTGGTATATTTGCAGTAGGTTTTATATTGACTGGTATGGGGGATGACGGAGCTATGGGACTTTTGGAAATGAAAAAGGCAGGTGCCTTAACTTATGCCCAAGAGGAGAAGAGTTGTATAGTGTATGGTATGCCTAAAAAGGCTGTTGAATTTGGTGCCGTAAAAGAAAGTCTTAGTCTTTCTCAAATGGCAAATATTATAAATACTATAAGGTGAAAATGTAAAATGAATTTTAATATACTAATTGTTGATGACGAGAGGGTTATGATAGAGACCCTAAAGATTGTTGTTAAAAAATTTTTCAAGCAAGAGTATCCATTTTTAAATCTCAATATATCTGTTGCGGAAAATGGTAAAGAGGCTTTGGAAATCGAACAAAAAAGTGCTCAAGATATAATATTGACAGATATATCTATGCCGATAATGGACGGTTTTGAGTTTATAAAAAATGTTAGAATGTTTGACAAGGCTGTCCCTATATTGGTTTTATCTGGATTAGACGACAATGACAATATAGATAAGATTATGCAAAGTGGTGCAACAAATTATACTTCCAAGCCTCTAAACAAGAAACTTTTTTTAGCTCAAATAAAAGTTTTTGTGGACTTTTATCTCCATCGTCAAAATAAATACAATCGTAAAGCTATAAATTTATTTAGCAAAAATATATACAAAAGAAAGACGGAATTTTTGATAGAAAAAGAGGAGGATTTGCTTGAATTTTGGGAATTTATAATCGAAATTATTACAAGTGAGCATAAGGCTGAAACGATATTGCATTTTATATATGATACGGAAATTTTAATGATCGCAAAAGGAATTTCAAACAATATAGTTTTAGAAGAAGATCTTGAAAATTTTTATCTAACCCTCTTGGAAATAGATAAGTTGGATGATAAAATCGTTTTGGATATACTCAAGAAAGGAAAGATAAAAGAAACAGAATATAAAACAAATAATTTTTTTCTAAGTTTAATAATTCCAAAGACAAAAGAAGAAGTAAAACAGACAATAGATGCTAAAAAAACAAAAAATATCCAAAAAAAGATCGATAAAAAAGAGAAAGAAGAGGTAATTCATGACATAAGATATACTATCCATGAAGATATATCACCTGAAGAATTTTTAGAAGAATTGGATCCAACTTATGAAGATAAAATCGAAGATTTTTTCGAAGATTTGAGTATAGTAGGTACACATATCTTCAATCTAAAAAATGCATCATTTGATGAGGCAAAAGCACTTATAGATAATATCATATACAATTTAGAAAACTTCAATATCATAGTTGTAAACATGGGTTTATTTAATGTAATCAGTCGTTCTTTCGGGCATTTGATAACTTTTTTGAATAATATGGATGATGAGATTTTGAAGAATACTCAAAAAAGAGTACTACTAAGTGAAATGTTACAAGGTTTGGCAAACGATTTAGAATCTTGGATTACTGCACTTTTTATTGAAAGAACAGCTGATGATATCCACTATTTTGATGCATCGTTTTCTGAAAATTGTTTTGTGGTAGAATCTACATTTATGCAGACAGAAGAAGATGCGGCAGAAGAAGATGCGGCAGAAGAAGATGATGGCTTGGAATTTTTTTAGAAGAAGGAAAGATAATTATGAATTATAAATATGGCAAATAATGGATTTTAAATATTTTAATAAAGAGAGGGATGATTAAATGAAATATACTATTGATTTGGAGAAGATAGCTAAAGAGTTGGATTTTGACTTGGAAGATGTTGAAATGCTGTTGGAAGTATTTTTGGAGGGTGCTAAAGAGAATTTGCAAGTTCTTAAAACAGCGATAGATAATGCGGATATGGAGACTACTTTTAAAACTGCTCATTCCATAAAGGGGAGTGCGGCAAATCTCACACTAAATGAAATCTCCGAGATAGCGAAGGATATAGAGCTAAATGCAAGAAAGGAAAATGCTATCGATTATAAAGATAGATATGAAAAATTATTCTTATTGATAGATAATATAATGGTGGATTAGTTTTATGTATAGAATCAGGTTTTTACAAAAGGAATATAGGTGATAAAAGATAAACAAAAATTACTTAATTTTATAAAATGGATGCCAATATTTGGAATCTTATTTATATCTGCAATATTGATAGCCATCTCTTCTTATGGGATAAATAAATATTTTGATGAAAAAGCTCGAAAGCTGGAAAAAAATATAAAAAAAGAGGCGATTCAAAATAGCAAGAAACATATCGTAGCCCTTAAAACTCTTAGTGATGATATAAATAGAGTTATCCTGGACTCTTATAAAAGAGAGGTAAAAACCGCAGTGGATATCGCTATGGCTATAGTCAACAATATCTACAATAGCAACAAATCTTATCCGAGAGAGAAAATTATTGAGAAGATCAAAAAAGAGTTAAGAGAGATAAGATTTTTTAGTGATAAGAGCGGTTACTATTTTGTTTATGATAAAAATGGAAATGTTATATTGTTGCCTATAAAACCCTCTCTTGAGGGCAAAAACCTATGGAATCATCAAGATATAAAAGGAAAATATATCATAAGAGATCTTTTAAACGGCTCAAAAAACAAGGAAGACGGAATATTTCAAAAGTGGTACTACTATATTCCTAACACAGATATTTTGGGAAAAAAATTGGGATATGCCAGATATGATGAAGAGCTGGATTTGATGGTGGGAACCGCTGTATATTATACAAATATCAACAAAGAGATAAAAAAAAGATTTTTGCAAATTGCATCTAAAATAGGTAAAGCAAAGTATTGTACGATAAGTATCTTTGATGAAAATAGGCATCTTATATACACAAGCAGTTCAAAAATGCAAAGTCAATATTGCAATAAAGAGATATTTCAGCTTGCAAAATCAAATACAAATAAAATATATATTGATAAGTCAAATGACAAAACGATAAAAGTTGTAACTTATTATAAACATTTAAAACTGCTGATGATAAGCACGATAGATGCTAATAAAATAAATAAGATAATTAAAAAAAATAAAAAAGAGATAATAGAAAATATAATCCGCAAAGTATTATGGCAATTTCTTTTAAGTGCGATTATTTTTGTTCTTTTGAGTTTGCTTATAAGCTTAAAATTATCAAAAATTATGGAAAAAATGTTTTTAAATTATGAAAAATCTATCATCAATGAGAAAAACAAAGCAGAAAAACATGCAAAAGCAAAGAGCGAATTTTTGGCAAACATGAGTCATGAGATAAGGACACCTCTAAATGCGATACTTGGTTTTATACAGATTTTACAAAGTAAAGATTTTTCCAAAGAGGATAAAGAGTATCTAAATATCATAGATAAATCGGGACAAAATCTCCTTGCTATCATAAATGATATATTGGATTTTTCAAAGATAGAAGCAGGTAAATTCAATATCGAACTAACCACTTTTGATCCGCAAAAAGATATCCGCATTGTGCATGAGCTTTTTAAGGGTTATGCCAGTGAAAATGATATCTTGCTAAAGATCAACACTAAAAATTTAAAATACAATATAATTTCAGATGAAACAAGGCTAAAGCAGGTGATCTCAAACCTACTAAGTAATGCTATCAAGTTTACTCCAGCCGGTAAAAAGATAGAGTTAAATATAAACTATGATGATAAAACACAAAAACTTTTTGTTGAAGTGATAGATGAGGGGATTGGCATAGCGAAAGATAAATTGGATACTATTTTTCAAGCCTTTTCTCAGGCGGATAGTTCTACTACCAGAAAATATGGGGGAACGGGTCTTGGTCTCACTATATCTTATAGATTGGTACAGCTCCTTGGCGGAGAGTTAAAAGTGCAAAGTGAGTTAAACAAGGGGAGTAGATTTTATTTTGAAATACCAGCTGAAAAAAGCTCTGAAATTAAAAAAGATCAAAGTGTAAAAACAAAATCTACAATGAATGCAAAATTTGATTATCATGTTTTATTGGCAGAGGACAATAGAGCAAATCAAGCATTTATGAAAGTGCTTTTGAAAAAAGTCGGAGTTACATTTGATATAGCAAATAATGGGCTTGAAACGGTAGAAAAATTTAAAACAGATAGATACGACATAATACTTATGGACGAAAATATGCCTATCATGAATGGCACGGAAGCTACTAAAAAGATAAGGGAGATAGAAAAAGAGAGAAATCTACCTCACATAACTATCGTAGCTTTAACCGCAAACTCTTTGGAAGGCGATGAAGAGAGATTTTTAAAGGCTGGAATGGATATGTATCTATCAAAGCCTCTTAATATAAAAAAATTGATAGATATTTTTGAAAGATTAAAAAGGAAGCAGTAGATGGAAGGTAAAATTACAATTTTGATAGTTGATGACTTAAAGGACAATAGACTTTCTATAAAGATAGCTCTTAAAAAAGAGAATTACAATCTTGCAGAAGCTGTCAATGGGCAAGAAGCTATAGAAAAATGCAAAGAGATAAAACCGGATGTTATTTTGATGGATGCCATAATGCCTGTGATGGATGGGTATGATGCGACAAAAGTTATAAGAACAATGGAAGAGTTTGATAGAGTACCTATCTTAATGATAACGGCACTTAGCGACAAGAATGACATGATAAAAGCACTTGAATGCGGAGTTAATGACTTTATTACAAAACCATTTGACAAACATGAGCTAATAGCTCGATGCAAATCCTATGCAAAATTTTCACAAACCAACAAACAATATATACTTGCCAGTAAAAATCCATTTACAAATCTTCCAAATAAATTAGCTTTGATAAAAGATATAAAAGAGTGTCAAAATCCTAAATTGATTATTTTTGCTATCAAAGATTATGAGTTGATAGAGAGCTTTTATAGTGAAGAGGATGCTAGACATATAGTAGAAAAGTTTGCACAAGCAATCCCGTCTTTAACCGCCAAAGACTGCAAAGATGCATCATTATATCAGATAAATGATGCCGAGTTTGCACTATTGAAAGATGACCCGGACAATATTATATCTGCTGATAAATCTTATAAAAATTGTAAAGAGTTTTTGGAAAATATCAAGAAACATATTGTATATTTAGATGGTTATGAATACAATATAGCAATCGTTTTGGGTTATGCAATTAATAGCAATCATGTCTTTGAAAATGCCAGGATAGGATTAAGCCATGCCCTGAAGGAAAGAAAAGATATCGTTTTTGCGGATGAAATTGTAGAGCAAGTTCGTAAAGAAGCAAAAACCAATATAAAAACTATCAAAATGATAAAAACTGCACTAAATGATGACAAGGTGGTATCTTACTTTCAACCACTCTACAACAATAAAACTAAAAAGATAGAAAAATATGAATCTTTAGTTAGAATTATAGATGAAAACGGAGCTGTAATATCTCCATTTTTCTTTCTTGATATTTCAAAAAAAGGAAGGTATTATACCCATATAACACAAAGAGTTTTACGAAATAGCTTCAAAGCATTAAAAAAAACAGAAAAAGATATATCTATGAACTTGTCCATAGTAGATATAGAAGATGAGTTTATGAAAGATTGTATCTTGGATTACTGCAAAAACAATCAGCAACTTACACAAAGAGTTGTATTTGAATTTTTAGAAGATGAAGAGTTTGAAGATTTGGACAATATTACAAATTTTATAAAAGAGGTAAAAAAGTATGGGGCCAAGATAGCCATAGATGATTTTGGTTCAGGATACTCAAGTTTTGAGAGGATAATGAGCTTTCAACCTGATATCCTAAAGATAGACGGTACTCTTGTAAAAAATATAGCCGAAAATAAATTTAGCAAAAATATAGTTGAAACTATACAAAACTTTGCTACAAAAATGGATATAAAAACTGTGGCAGAATTTGTACATAACAAAGAGGTGTTTGATATCATCAATGAAATTGGCATTGACTATACACAGGGATACTATATCAGTGAACCCAAAGCAGAGGTAAAATAAACAAATGAAAAGCCCATATAATCATACATGCAAAAAAAATATTTATAATATATTGGTTGTTGAAGATAATAAAATGATCAATAATATTATCGCAAAATCATTAAGAGAAGATTTGCACAATGTAACTTGTGCTTTTACTTTGCAAGAGGCAAAAAAATTTATACAAACTCAAAAGTTTGATTATATTTTACTTGATATTATACTACCCGATGGTGAGGCTGATACATTGATTGATGAGTTGTCAAAAGATATAAGATCGAAAATTATCATATTAAGTGGAGATGATGATATTCAAAGAAGAGAATATCTTTTTAAAATTGGTATCTTAGACTATTTTTCCAAAGCAAATCCACTGCCTCTTATCATGAGTGATATAAAAAAATTATTTTGCAATATGCAGACAAATCCTTTTGTAAATGTTTTAGTGATAGACGACTCCTCTTTTATAAGAAAGACATTAAAAGATGAATTGAAAATAAGACGATTTAATGTCTTGGAAGCTGCAAGTGCCGAGGAGGGATTAGATATATTAAGTAAAAATGAGATACATTTGATTTTACTTGATTATGAAATGCCAGGTATGAATGGATTCCAAATGCTTAAAAAGATAAAAAATGAAAATCAATTTATAGAAATTCCTGTCATTATGATATCCTCTAATATTTCAAAAGATTTGATTGCTAGAATTTTAAAACGAGGAGCGAATGATTTTATAGCAAAACCTTTTTCGATAGAAGAGCTACTTTTAAAATGCGATGTACATATAAAACAATACTTAAATATAAAAATTGCAGAGTACAGAGAAAAGGAGATGAAAAATGCTTTAGAAAAAATCAAACAGTTGGAAAAAAACAAATCTATGTTTCTTGCCAACATGTCTCATGAGATAAGAACCCCGCTTAATGCAATTATGGGTTTTATTGATTTGCTAAAAAGCGAGTCGTTAAATAGAACAAAAAGCTTGGAATATTTAAATGTAATAGAAAATTCCAATAAAGATTTACTAATGATCATAGAAGACATCTTGGACTTCTCTAAAATAGAAAGCGGAAAACTCCAGATAGATAAAATCAATTTTGATCCCAAAAAAGAGTTTGGAGTAATAACACATCTATTTCAAGCAAAATGCTCACAAAAAAATATATCTCTTACTCTAAATATAGATAAAAATATACCAAAAGTGATAAACAGTGATCCCCTTAGGATAAAGCAGGTTATATCAAAT
>JAMOOV010000074.1 GCA_027065125.1 Campylobacterales bacterium
TCTCTTTGCTTTTTTTTGCGATTTATAAAAAAGATAATAAACTTTTATCTTTATCTTTGGTGCTTTTTGGTTTATGTATGTACTTGTGGGGATTTGACACAGGTGGAAAACCAAAAGACTATTTTGTACAAACTTTAGCGGTTTATATAGCCATATTTTCTCCTTTTGTTTTTTTATATTTCTTTTACATAGAGTATAGAATTTTTCTCAAAGAGGAAAAAAATATATTGTGGTTTATATCCTTTATTTCATTTTTCTTTTCTATTTTATTGTCTTTTAGACAAAAAGTAATGCTTGAAGATTTTGCCCCATTTGCCATTATAGCCACTCCTTTAATGGTCAGAGTATTTTTATCAAGTTATAGAGTTAGGATTTCAGAACTTAGATATTGGCATAAAATTATCTTTTTATTTGTTTTTAGTACTCTTGTTGCAAATTTTATTGTTATCTATTTCAATAAATCTCTTTATCTTATTTTAAAAAATCCTAAAAAGCATTTTACTTATAGGTACGATTTTGCAAAACAAGTTTCAAACAAATTAAAAAGTTTAGGTATAAAAAGAGTGAAATGCTTTAATGAAGATTTTGCTTTAAGGCTAAAATTTTATGGGATTGAAAATGGAAATAGATATATTTTGACAAGAAACAGCAACCATAAACTACATGATGTTACGATAAGTTACAATAAAAAGCCTATTTTTAGAGTATATGTTTCTAAAATACACAAAATGTATTAAAAATATATTTTTAAGATAAAAAATTTGAATATTTATCATTAATTATAGTATAATCAATAAATATTTTTTAAATCAAAAGAAGGAGCAGTTATGGCTCAAAGAGCGATACGCGAATATGACGGTAAAGCACTATTTGCAAAACACTGGAATGAATATTTTAGCGGATTTGAGTATGGATTTCAGTCTGTTTTGGTAACAAGTGGAGATGAGTTGAAAGCAAAAGCCAAAGAGCATGGTTTTGAGTGGTTATCTCAAAAGCCTTTGGTTGTAAAGCCGGATATGCTTTTTGGCAAAAGAGGTAAAAACGGTCTTGTTCTTTTTAAAGTTGAGAAGCCGGGTGATGTAACTCTCGAAGATGCGGCAAAATGGATAGATGAAAAAAGATCTCATGAAACACTTTTGATTTCAGGTCAAGAGGGAATGCTGACACATTTTATAGTTGAGCCTTTTACACCTCACACACAAGATCAGGAGTATTATATAGCAGCTACAACAGTTGGCGAAGATGATGTGTTGTATATGTCTGCAGAAGGCGGTATGGAAGTAGAAGAGGGATGGAGCGAAAAAGTTACCGAAGCGGTTATACCTATAGATTTGAATGATGATGAAATTAGCCATCTCATAAGAGCAAATGTGCCTCAAGATATTCCTGATGAAAAGAAAGAAGTGTTTATAACTTTCGCAAAGCAGTTTTATAAATTTTATAGAGATTTAAACTTTGCATATCTTGAGATAAATCCTCTTGTTATCATAGGTAATGATATGCATATACTTGATCTTGTGGCAAGACTTGACGATACGGCGGGATTTTTGATGAAAGACAAATGGGGAGATATAGAGTTTCCTACCCCATTCGGAATGGAAAACAAATCCCCCGAAGAGGAGGCTATAGCCGAAGCCGATGCAAAAAGTGGAGCAAGTTTAAAGCTAACAATACTTAATCCTATGGGAAGAATTTGGACTATGGTTGCCGGAGGCGGAGCGAGTGTTGTTTATGCTGATACGATTGCCGATATGACAAATGTTAGCGAATTGGCAAACTATGGTGAATATAGCGGCGGTCCTACTACTAGTGAGACAAAATTTTATGCTGAGACTATTTTTGACCTTATGACAAGACGAAAAGATCCTAAAGGCAGAGATAAACTTCTTATCATAGGTGGAGCTATCGCAAACTTCACCGATGTTGCGAAAACTTTTACGGGAATTATCCAAGCTTTTGAAGAGTATGCTGATAAATTAAAAGATGTTGGCATTAAGATATATGTAAGAAGAGGCGGACCTAACTACGAAAAAGGTTTGAAAGATATAAAAGAGGCGGCAGATAGACTTGGACTTTATATGGAAGTTTACGGACCGGAAACTCATGTTACTGACATTGTTAGAATGGCGATTGAAGGAGATAAATAATGAACGAATTATTCAATAAAGATACACAAGCGATATTTTGGAACAACAATAAAAGTGCCATCCAAAGAATGCTTGATTATGATTATGTTATAGGTAGAGACAAGCCTTCGGTTGCTGCTATAGTTGCCCCTACAAGTTCAAATAAGTTTGAAAAGTTTTTTTATGGACCTGATGAGATAATGGTTCCATTATATAGAAGCACGGAAGATGCGAAAAATGTTCATCAAGATGCTGATGTACTGCTCAATTTTGCATCTTTTAGAACAGCTTACGATGTAGCAATGGAAGCTATGGATATAGGTGATTTTAGAGTTATCATGATA
>JAMOOV010000075.1 GCA_027065125.1 Campylobacterales bacterium
TATAAGTCAGTGTTCCTGTAGTGGCTGCATCGATTGCCGTTAATTGTGCGATTGTAGCTGCATCTGTTAAAGTAACATTTATACTACCTGTGACATAAGTACCGGCTCCAGAATTTGTAGCCGCATCCGTAGCAGCATTTGCAGCAGTATCTAAAACAGCATATGTTGTTGGGGTTGGGGTTGTAGCATTTAATTCAGCTATAGTGTACCATATTGAATTATTTGTAACAGTGCTGAGTGTTTGGTCTGCTGCTGCATTGTTTGAAGCATCTTTGATGGAGTTTGCCGTACCGTTTGCAGCAGTATAAACTACATTAGCAACCGTTGAGGAAGCTAGAATTTTTGTCGGCATAGTCAATGTTACCATGTTTGAACTGACCGTCGCTGCAGTAGGTGTTGTTGGTGTGCCATTTATATTTACCTTATAATCACCTGCTTCCACAGTAGAACTTGCGATGCTTTCACTATAAGTTATTACAACATTCCCATCACTGTTTACGACGGCAGATGTCATTGTTGGAGGAGTTGTATCTGCAGGAGTAGGAGTAGGAGTAGGTGTAGGAGTAGGAGTAGGAGTAGGAGTAGGAGTAGGTGTAGGATTGTTTGCATCTTCTACAGCATTTGTTGCTTCTACGACCACAGTATGTGGGTTTTCCACTATATTTGTTGCCAATGTTTCAGGATCTTGGACAAAGGTAGGGTCAACAGCTACCGCTTCTACTGTTTGTGCTGTTGCAACCAAGATTGATGTTACATCTGTAACAGTTTCCGATGTTACGGTATCTTTTGTTGTTTGCATTAAAACTTCTAAATTTGATAAGGTATCTTCCAAAGCATCTGTCTGTGTTGTATCTGTCAGCATTTTATGGATTGTATCCAATGTTGCAATAGCACCGCTTAAATGAGCAGAATCATCACTACCGGTTAACTCTACCTGTTTTGCCGCTATAGCAATTACACTCTTTGCTATCGATACAGTAGAATTATTTGCATTAACTGCCGCAACGACTTTTTTTGCCAAGTCTATATTGTTGATGCCGGCATCAACCAAAGCCAATCCCGCATCCGTTCTATTTGCCAATGTCATAGCATCTGTTGCACTTCCTGTCGGGGCCTTTGCACCTGCTACTACTGCTTGTATTAAATTACTTGTATTTAAAGTACCATTTGAAAGTTCTGAAGACCAGTATGCTAAACCCTCAGAGTCAGGCGAACGACCAAGAACATGCTCATATACTTGAGAAATAAAATCTTTATTCGTGATATTGTTACCATACAAATCCACAAATTCTTGTTGTTGGGTAGACCAGTTTTGTGCTATCGCATCATAATCCATCTTTCCACTTTGTATTTCATTTATCCAGTATGCAAAACCGTCTGCATCTGGAGCTCGATTAAAATATGCTATATACAATTCCGTTAATTGTTCTTTCGCTACCTTCATAATATGCTCCTTTTTCTATCGTATAATATTATATTACAACACTTTATCGCATCTTTTTCTTAAAAAATTATACTGCTTTTAAACTAAATATCTTATTAAATAAAAAATAAAAATAATATAACTTTTAGCAAGATAGCAAGATGCGATTTCATAAAAATAAATTTAACTAAAAAGTTTTTAAGCTCTATAAATTTAACAATTAAGTACTAAATGTGACAAAATCTATCTCAAATTCAATTTATTACAAATTTAGTTAAAAATGGATATAATCATTGCTTGATATTATAATATGCAATATCAATTAAAAACAAATTATAGGATATACATGGTAGCTATAATCTTAGCCGGAGGCAGTGGTACAAGGCTTTGGCCTATAAGCAGAAAACTCATACCAAAACAATTCGTAAAACTTTTTGACAATAACTCTTTATATCAAAAGACACTTTTGAGAAATAGCTCTTTATGTTCAAAAGTACAAATTATATCAAATGAAGAACACTATTTCATAGCATTGGATCAGGCAAAAGAGATAGGTTTGGATTGTCTTGACTTTACACTGGAGCCTATAGGTAGAAATACTGCAGCCGCTATAGCTATAGCTTGTTTTGGATACAATCCCGATGAGATACTTCTCATACTTCCTTCGGATCATCTCATAAAAGATGACAAAGAGTATGAAAAAGTTTTAAAAAAGGCTGTAAAATTTGCAAATGACGGTTATATGGTAACATTTGGCATCACTCCATCTTCACCGGAGACCGGATTTGGTTATATAGAGGCTAACGGTTATGATGTCAAAGCTTTTCACGAAAAACCCGATTTAGAAACTGCTAAAAAATACCTCGAAAAAGGCGATTATTATTGGAATAGCGGAATGTTTTGTTTTAAAGCGGGTACTTTTTTGCAAGAGCTTAAAAAATATTCGTATGATATTTATAAAACTTCCAAAATTGCCTATGAAAATGCCATCAAAAATGACATTACAAGAGTTAAGATGGAAGATATGCTCAATATCCCCGAAGACAGTATAGACTATGCGGTTATAGAAAAAAGCGATAAGGTAAAAGTTGTTCCGAGCGATATGGGCTGGAGTGATTTGGGAAGTTTTGATGCTCTTCATCAAGAACTTGAAAAAAACGAAAATGGCAATACAAAAAACAAAAATATTATAGATATCAATTCAAAAAACAATCTCGTCTTGGCAAATAAAAAAGTAGCACTCGTAGATGTAGATGATTTGGTCGTAGTATCTACAAATGATGCACTTCTTATATCAAAACAAGGCAGTAGCCAAAAAGTTAAAGAAGTTGTGAAGCATTTAAAAAATGAGGGTTCCGAATTATTAAATATCCATCTTACCGCACATCGTCCTTGGGGAACATATACCGTTTTGGAAAATTCCCCCAATTATAAGATCAAAAGGATAGTCGTAAAACCTCAAAAAAGGCTCTCTTTGCAAAAACATTTTCATAGAAATGAACATTGGATAGTAGTAAGCGGTACAGCTATAGTTAGAGTAGGGGAGCAAGAGATGACACTAAGAGCAAATGAATCCACATACATACATGCCGGCATTTTGCATCGTCTTGAAAATCCAGGCAACATAGACCTTGTACTTATAGAGGTTCAAGTGGGAGAGTATCTTGGAGAAGACGATATAGTCAGAGTTGAAGATGACTATAAAAGAGGTTGTTGATTGTATCGCAATATTATATTAGCTTTTGATTTTGCAAAAAGAGATATTAAAGAGAGATACTTTGGAACAGGCTTAGGACAACTTTGGTATATCCTCTCTCCCATAGTTACTATCTTCATATATACTGTTATTTTTTCGGATTTTATGAAAATGAAGTTAAATATCATAGATAGTTCATATTCATATAGCATCTATCTTGTCCCGGGTATTTTAGCTTGGACATCATTTTCTACTACTATATCAAGATTAAGCAATTCGATATTTGAAAAAGCATCATTGATAAAAAAGTTAAATGTTCCCGTATATACTTTTCAATTATCCATACTATTTTCAGAAATTATGCTCGCTATTATAGCCTTTACCCTTAGTATTATTTTTCTTTTGCTGGTAAAACAACCCATAACTTTGAGTTTTTTGTGGCTTCCTGTTATTTTATTGTTCCAATTTATATTTGCTTTTGGTCTTGGTGTTATTTTTTCCCTTTTTACACCGTTTTTTAAAGATTTAAAAGAGATTATTCCCATAATTATCCAATTATGGTTTTGGATGACTCCGATTGTTTATGTAAAAGATATGATAGCCAAAAAATATCCCTTTTTAGTAGAGTATAATCCTATATACAAATTTATACAGATATATCAACATATATTTTTATATGGCAATATAAACGGTTTTTACAAAGATATTGTATATATTGTGATTTTTAGTCTTCTGTCACTTGTTTGTGCCGCTTATTTGTATAAAAAAATGATTTCAGAGATCAAGGATATCATTTGAAAGATATTGTTTTGGAAGTAAAAGATGTATCAAAGATATATAAAAAGTATGACAATAACCTTGATAGGCTCAAAGAGATTTTTTTCAAAAAAGAGTACCACAAAAAATTTATAGCCAATAAAAATATATCATTTTCGCTTTTTAAAGGTGAAACACTCGGTATTATAGGGATCAATGGAGCAGGTAAATCAACTATACTTAAGATTATCGCAGGAGTTATAAGTCCAACAAGTGGAGAAGTTATAAGAAGAGGTAGAGTTACCGCTCTTTTGGAGCTTGGTACGGGTTTCAATGATGAGATGACCGGTATTGACAATATCTTTTTAAACGGCTCTTTGATAGGTATGACAAAAGAAGAAATTTATCAAAAAAAAGAGGATATTATAGAGTTTAGCGAATTGGGAGAGTATATAAGAGAACCTATAAAAACCTACTCCTCCGGTATGAAGATGAGACTTGCTTTTTCTATAGCTATTTTTTCAGAACCGGAAGTTTTTATAGTGGATGAGGCACTGTCGGTAGGAGATGCTCACTTTCAGCAAAAATGTATATCGGCTCTCAAAAAAAGAAAAAATGAAAATATGTCCATCATCTATGTTTCGCATGATTTAAATTCTCTAAAACTTCTTTGCGACAGGGTTATTTTGCTAAGTGATGGAATAGTGATAGAGGAGGGTATGCCCGAAGAGGTGATAAACTCTTACAATTTTCTAATTTCCAAATTAAACGATAAAGAAAATCTGATTTTAAAACAAGATAACAATCCAAATTCATACGGAACTTTTGATATAGAGATTATAAAAGCAACAGTTATAGGGAAAAAATCAAAATCAAACATTATATCTTCAGGAGAAAATGCGACTATACAAATAGTGATCAAATCAAAAAAAGCATTTAAAAACATAACCATAGGAATTTTGATAAAAGATAGATACGGTCAAGATATATATGGCACAAACACCTACTATCAGGGCAAAAAACTTTCTACCGAGGCAGACAAGATATATATTTGTGATTTTAATATGCCGCTAAATATAGGCATAGGAAAATATACACTAACCGCTGCGATACATCTTGACGAAAATCATTTGGAAGAGTGTTATCATTGGTTGGACAGGGCTACGGAGTTTGAGGTTGCAGGAGTAGATGGCGATCTTTTTATAGGACTTTGCAAATTAGATCCAAATATAACATATAAAGAAGAAGGAGTACAATTATGAGTAGATTATTATTGGGAATTATGTTGGCATGTTTTTTTATATCGGGAGTGGTTGCAGATGATATATATGAACCGAACAATACTTCAGATGAAGCAAAAAGTATAAGTAACGGTACATATAATCTTTATGCAAAAGATCAGGATTGGTTTAAAATATATCTTAAAAATGGCAATATAGATCTCACGATGACACCAACAAATTCCGTAGATCTAAATATGATACTATACAACCAAAATCATCAAATAGTTGCATCAAACTTTGCATCTTCTCAAGAACATATCAACTATTCTGTTGCAATTTCCGGAACATATTATATTTTAGTAGAGCCTACATCTTCAAGTGCTTGTAATTATACATTAGATATTGATTATATAAGTGATCTTGTAGAAGATTCTTATGAACCCAATAACAATTTCACTGAAGCTAAAACTATCGACAAGGGAACATATACTCTAAGTGCTCAAGATGAAGATTGGTTCAAGTTGGATTTGCAAAGTGGAGATTTAAATCTCACAATGACTCCGCAAAGTAGTGTGGACTTAAACATGATATTATACAATGATAAACAAGAGATTGTAGCGGCAAATTTTGCTTCTGACCAAGAGAGTATAAATTATACGGTTGTTACACCCGGTACATACTACATCAAAGTTACTCCTGCGGTAGACGGTATTTATTCCAACTATATGCTGAGTGTTGATTATTATAGTAAGTTTGTGTGGAAAAAAGTATTGGATTTCGGACCTATAAGAGATGTCTCCGTAACTCTTTATGATATAGATAAAGATGGTAAAGATGAGATATTTATAGCCACAAGTAAAGGATTGGATTCGGATTTGAATGAGATAAAACCTGCTGGATTGATTTGTCTTGAAGATGACGGTACCGTTAAATGGACAAGAACATTCCCGGCAATAGATACTTCGGACCCCCAAACCGGTAAAACATATAAAACCACATCAGTTTCTACAACACCTTTTTTTAGTGATATAGATGCAGATGGGGATATAGATATCGTTATAGGAGTTGGTGCTGATACTTTCGGAGAAGCGGGAACCGATGTAGTCGGACAGCCCGGAGATAAAGGCGGTGTATATGCACTGGATAGCCATGGCGGTATCAAATGGTTTCATCAAAGTCTTGATGTTATAGGCGGTAGTGAAAACACCGGAGACGGAAGACCTGACGGAGTACACGGTACACCTGTAGTTTTTGATATAGATAAAGACGGTAAAAAAGAGATTATTTATGGAGGTTGGGATCAGCATCTTCATGTATTAAATGCTATAGACGGCAGTGAAAAATTTAATGTAGATATGTTAGATACTATTTGGACTATGCCTAAGATAGCAGACATCAACAAAGACGGCGATTTTGATATTTTAGTATCGGCGGATATTACCGAAAATAGTGATGCGGGTACTATGACGGGTGGTATTTTTCATGTTGTATCATCCGAAGGTTTGCAAAATATAGCAGGATTTGATCAATACATAGGAAATAAAAATTACACTACACTAAAAGGAAAATATGAAGAACAAGCTCTATGGAGCAGTCCGGTAGTAGCAGATATAGACAACGACGGATACTTGGAGATCATATATGGAACCGGAAACTTTTTTCACGATGACAGAGGTCAATATATCAGAGTATGGCGACACGATGGCAGTGAAATGTTTAAACTCCAAACAGTAGGAAGAACATTTAGTTCTCCGATAGTTGCCGATATAAACAATGACGGCTATCTTGAGATACTGACTACCACATTGGACGGTTATCTTTTTTGTTGGGATCACGATGGCAATCAACTCTTTGCCACACAAACCCGCTCATATAAAGCTACATCGTCAGACCCCATCTTTAGCTCCCCGATAGCCGTAGATATTAACAATGACGGATATTTGGAAATTATCTATACTCAAGGTGCACAGATAATTATAGTGGATCATACAGGTAAACAGATAAGCGATAACACTAATAGAGATATGATATTTGAGCAGTTTAAAGGCTCTGTAGCTGTAGAAGATATAGACCATGACGGTATATTGGATGTTATAAGCGGAGGAACAACCCCGACGAAAGATCAAGCTGTAGTTTATAGATGGAAAATCAATGGAGATACAAAAATAAACAGTGATTACAAGATAGCAAAGTACCAATTCACCCAATCAAATCAAGGCATAGAAAATTTTGTTAAAAGATTTTACCAAAAGGTACTCGGTAGAGATGCAGAACCAGGCGGTTTGTTATACTGGACGGATGAGTTGGCAACGGGTGTGAAAGCCGGATCGGATGTTGCAAGAGGTTTTATATTTTCTCAAGAGTTCACAAATAAAGCTGTTAGCGATGATGACTTTATAACTATTTTATATAGAGCATTTTTTAACAGAGAACCGGATATAGCAGGTTTTTCAGGATGGAGAGATAAACTCTCCGAAGGTACGACAAGAGCTGAGATTTTAGATGGATTTTTATATTCACAGGAATTTGCAAATTTGTGCAGAACATACAATATACTACCGGTAAAGTGAAAATATGAAGAAAATTTATGTAGATTGTTCATACTTAAGCGAACACATTGAGTTAAATACCGGTATTCAAAGAGTTGTCAGAAGAGTCATAGAAAATCTAACTCTACTCTCAAAAGAGAACGATTTTGAAGTTGTAGCAGTCAATATTTCAAATTCGCAGTTTAAAAAAGTAGAGATAAGCGATCTTTACCAACAGACAAAATTAGACAAAAATGACCACAATCCAAAAGAAGATTTTTTACAACAATTCAAAAATTATCTAAAAAATCTCTATAGAGCTATAAGGGATCTTATAGCTGCACTTATACCTCATAAAAAAGTAAAACTTTTTTTATATGCTCCCAAAGAGAAGTTTGGATTGAGATATATTGTAGAATTGATTGTCGTCAAACCCGTAAAGTTTATCATCAATCAAAATAAAAAAAATAAAACCGTCACAAATGATATACAAATCAACAAAGAAGATGTACTGCTTTTGCTGGATTCAACTTGGTATATGGATATCTGGTCTACGGTAAAAATGGCAAAAGAAAATGGTGCACAAGTTATCGCAGTTATCTATGATCTTATACCCATAACCCACCCTCAATTTTGTGATAATTTTCTGGTAGAAGTTTTTAAAACTTGGTTTAGCGATTCGCTAAAATATGTTGATGGTTTTATAACTATATCCGATACTGTAAAAAAAGATTTGATCTCATTTTTAAAGACAGAGTTTAAAGATAAAGTTTTTGATAAAAAATTTGATTACTTTTTACTTGGAAGCGATTTTAACTACCATAATATAAAAGATGAGATTGTAAGAGATGAATTAAAAGTTCTGTTTGAAAAAAAATCCACCTATCTTATAGTATGCACGATAGAACCAAGGAAAAATCATCTCTACTTGATCGATGCATTTGATAAATTGTGGGAAAAAGGTTTTGATGTAAATCTATGCATTGTGGGAAGAGTAGGTTGGAAAGTTGAAAAAACTATGGATAGGATCAATACTCACAAGTTATTGGGTAAACGATTGTTCCATTTTGCGGATTTGAATGATAAAGAGTTGCAGTATTGTTATAAAAACTCAAAAATGCTTATATTTCCATCTATTGTAGAGGGGTTCGGGTTGCCTATAGTAGAAAGTTTGATGTATCATTTGCCGGTATTGGCAAGCGATACTCCCATACATCGTGAAGTTGGGGGAGATAAGATAGGATATTTTGATCTTGATGACAGTTCAGACTTGGTAAATCAATTGATAAAGATAGAAAATGAGGGCATACCTCCATATTTGATTCCCTCGGATGATTATAAATGGCAAAGTTGGCAAGAAAGCACTAAAATGCTTTTGGATAAAATGAAAAAGATGAGTAAAGAATGAAAAAGTTTTTGAAAAATATACCGATAGTAGGATGGTTTCTAAGAACGATATACAATATCATAAAAATCAACGATTTGAAACAGACTATATATGTTCAACAACAAAACATTCAAAACTTGGAAGCCTATGTCCAATCTCAACAACAAAATATCCAAAACTTGGAAGCCTATGTCCAATCTCAACAACAAAACATCCAAAATATAGAATTAACTCTAAACAACATTTCAGACAATATTTCAAAAATTGTTACAAAAGAGATATTTTATCATATGCTCTCAATTCATCAAAGAGTAGATCAATTTATATTTGATTCTAAAATAATTTTGAAAAACAAAACCAATTCTACGGATTTGAAAAAGATAGATTTTAAAACCCAATCCTTTTTAGATGAATACTATCTTGCATTTGAAAACAGATTTAGAGGTAGCAGAAAGTCCATACTAAAAAGATATGAAAAGTATTTAACATATATCGATATATCTTCTGTGACCAAAGCTTTGGATATAGGTTGCGGAAGAGGAGAATGGGTAGAGCTTTTACAAAGGCATTCTATAGATGCACTTGGTGTGGATTTAAACTATGCTATGGTTGAAGATGCGAAAAGACATGGAGTAAAAAATATAATTGTAAAAGATATATTTGATTTTCTATCAGATAGCGAAGATGAAAGTTATGATTTGATTACAGCTTTTCATATCATAGAACATATACCGTTTAATAAACTTTTGACTCTTTTAAGTGAAATAAAAAGAGTTTTAAAGCCACAAGGAAAGATGATTTTAGAAACTCCAGATCCTACCAATCTGCTTGTATCTTCATTGACATTTTATAATGATCCGACCCATTTGCATCCACTGCCTCCCGATGTAGTTTCATTTATGATAGAGTATATCGGTTTTAAAAAGATACAAGTTATAAAACTTCATCCGTTTGATACAGATATGCATATCAAAGAGCAATCCCATAGTGCAAATATGCTCAACAATCTTCTTTTTAAAGAGCAAGACTATATGGTGATAAGTATCAAGTAAACATGCAAACAAAAACCATTCATCAGTTTTCCCCTGCAGTAACTATAAATGACGGAGTTTCAAATGCACTATTTTTTACTCAGAGGATTTTACACGAGTTAGGATTTAAATCTTATATTTATGCTGCCCAGATAGATAAAAAATTAAAAGATAAAGTTTTCAACATCAACGACTATCATCCATCCCCACAGCAAGTCCTGCTATATCATCACTCCATAGGACACATAGACCATGAAAAGATTATGAATTTTTCCGATAAAAAGATAATGGTATATCACAATATAACACCCTCACACTTTTTTCAAACCGATAAATATCTTAATTTTGCCTGCAAATGGGGAAGAGAACAACTTGCAAATTCAAAAGAGTATTTTATAGGCTCATATGCAGACTCTTATTATAATGTTGAAGAGTTAAAATTATACGGATATAAATTTCCACGAAGCATTCCTGTTTTATCTGACTTTGAAAATAGATATCAACCAAATATAAAAGGATACGACTCTACTTACAATATACTTTTTGTAGGTAGAATTGTCTCAAACAAATCCCAACATCAACTTGTGGAAGTTATATATTATTTAAAAGAGAAAATGGGTATCGAAGATATAAAACTTTTTTTGGTAGGTGCGGTTTCTCAACCAGGTTATAACGATTTTTTGATAAGATATATCGAAAATCTTGATTTAAAAGAGCAAGTCGTCTTAACTGGAAAAGTAGATGACAAAGAGCTTGCTTTGCATTATGCTAAAGCGGATATCTATCTTAGTTTAAGTGAACATGAAGGATTTGGTATCCCGCTTATAGAAGCGATGAAGTATGATATACCCGTATTGGCATACGAAGCAGGAGCTGTAGGGCAAACGATAGGAAAAAAAGGACTACTCCGATTCAAATCCCCCGATACGGTAGCACAAAATATTTTGGAAGTGATGAACAGCTCATCAAAAAGAACGGAACTTTTACTCTATCAAAGAGAGCGATTAAAAAATTTTGAATATAACAATATCAAAAAAAAATTATCGGACTATCTATCTTTTTTAGGTATCAGCACCCCTCCGATCCAAGATAAAAAAATAGTTTCAAAACAGAGATTGAATGTTCGCATAGAGGGTCCGTTTGACTCATCATATTCTCTTGCTATAGTCAATAACAATCTATCAAAAGCACTAAAAGCTGAGGATTTGTCTGTAGAGCTTTATTCGACCGAAGGATATGGAGATTTTGAACCCGATTTAAACTCTATTGACGAAGAGAATAAGTTGCTTTTTCAAAATAAATTACAAAAGATAGATATAACTATTAGAAATCTCTATCCTCCAAGGACAAATGCCATGAGAGGATATCATAAGATCATAGGACCTTACGGATGGGAAGAGTCCGCCTTTTCTCAAAGATTTGTAAATGATTTCAATAAACGACTCTCTATGCTCTTTTGCATGTCCTCCTTTGTAAAAAAGATTATGATAAGAAACGGTGTAAAAATACCTCTTTATACCACCGGCATAGGAGTTGATCATGTTCTTTCTCATCCTGTGGAAAAGATACCATATAAACTTCCGAAAGATTTTAAACTACTTCATATCTCCTCTTGTTTTCCAAGAAAAGGAGTGGATATACTGCTTGATGTATTTAAAGAGATAGCTCATCTTGACATATCTCTCATCATAAAAACTTTTCCAAATCCTCATAACGATATAAAAGAGCAGATAGCAAAATTACCCAAGAAAATACAGAATAAAATTCTGCTTATAAATGAAGAATTAACCCCTTCGCAGATCAATTATCTCTATCAAAATTGCGATGTTTTAGTAGCTCCAAGCAGAGGAGAAGGATTTGGTTTGCCTATGGCGGAAGCTATGCTCTTTGATTTACCGGTTATAACAACAGCTTATGGAGGACAGAGAGATTTTTGTCACCAAGACAACTCTTGGCTCATAGACTACTCATTTAAAAAGGCAAAAACTCACTTTAAGCTTTTTGATTCATACTGGGCGGAACCATCCAAAGAGAGCTTAAAAGAGAAGATACTGGAGCTATACTCTATGCCAAAAGAGCAGATAGAGAAAAAAACAAAAAAAGCAAAAAATCTTATTCTTTCTGATTATAAATGGAGCGACATTGCAAAAAGGATAAAAAAGACTATAAAAGAGTATAAGCCAAAACCATTAAAAAAGTTGAAACTTGCTTGGATAAGTACTTATAACTCAAAATGCGGTATCGCTTCTTATTCTAATTCGCTTATAAAAAATATAATAGACAAAATAGACTCTATCACCATATATGCAAATAGATTAAATCCATCCGACATACTTTCTCAAAAAGAGGAGAAAAATGTTATTAGAGTGTGGAGAGATAGATTTGAAAAAGATGATACCGAACTTATCTCAAAGATAAAAAAACAAAATCCGACTCATATCATCATAGAGTTCAATTTTGCTTTTTTCTCTATGCAAAGCCTTAAAAATCTTATAGAAAACAATTTGGATAAAAGTATCATACTTGAACTTCATAGTGTAGAGGATGTAACCATAAAAGGATTGGAAGCTTCTCTTGGAGATATATCGGATACTCTAAAAAAAGTAGATATGATTATGGTGCACAATATTTCAGATATTAATGTCTTGAAAAGTTTTGGTATCGTTGAAAATGTTATGCTCTTTCCATTGGGAGTTGAAAGCTTTAAACCTCTTCAAAAAGATATTTTATACACTATAGCGACTTTTGGCTTTTTACTTCCGCACAAAGGCACTATGGAGATCATAGAGGCTTTTGCATA
>JAMOOV010000076.1 GCA_027065125.1 Campylobacterales bacterium
GGACTTGCAAAACATGCAAGAGAGTATCTAAATTCGGTATTTTTGCATCACTGTGTAGAGGCAGGACTCTCTATGGCTATCGTAAATGTAAAAAACATTATCCCAATGCACAAGATAAGCGATGAGCAGAGAAAAGTTTGCGAAGATCTGCTTTTCAATAGAAGAGAGGAGGGCGATCCGCTTTTTAAATTTATAGAGTTTTTTTCAGATGTCAAAGAGACAAATCAAGAAGAAGAGGATGAGGCTTTTAAGAAACTTAGCAATGAAGAGAAGATAAAAAAACTTTTAATCGACGGAGACAAAGAGAGAATGATGCCGCTTTTGGAAGAGGTGAAAGATAGCATTCCTCCCCAAAAGATAGTCAATGAGATACTTATTGATGCTATGAAGGTGGTGGGAGATCTTTTTGGAAGCGGACAGATGCAGTTGCCGTTTGTTTTGCAGTCGGCTGAAGTGATGAAAGCGGCGGTCGATTATCTAAAGCCGTTTTTGCCAAAAGTGGAAAAAGAGAGTGAAACCACCTTGATACTCGGAACCGTAAAAGGCGATGTTCATGATGTGGGTAAAAATCTTGTGGATATCATCCTTTCCAATAACGGCTTTAAAGTGATAAATCTCGGAATAAAAGTCGATATAGAGGATTTTATAAAAGCTTACAAAGAGCATAAGGCCGATGCGATAGGCATGAGCGGACTTCTTGTAAAGTCCACTTCGGTAATGAAAGAGAACCTCGAAACACTCAAATCAAAAGGTATAGATGTGCCTGTGATACTCGGAGGTGCGGCATTGACGGACAATTTTGTAGAGGATTATTGCCGTCCGAGTTATGACGGAGCCGTCTTTTACTGCAAAGATGCTTTTGAGGGTATAGAGGCTATGAGTAGGATCGAAAAAGGTATCGCCGATACGACTCTTGGAGGTGAAAAAAAGGAGCAAAAACTAAAAAAACCGAAAAAAGAGTATGCTCCTATGCCATCTTTTGAAGAGATCAAAATGCCAAGCAAAGCGGATGTGCCGATACCTCCGTTTTGGGGTAGAAGAGTTTTAAATACGGATGTAAAAGAGATAGCTTTTGAGTGGATAAATCACAAAATGCTATTTTCAAGAGCTTGGGGATATACCAATAAAGGCAAAAGTAAAGAGGAGAAACAAAAGCAAAGAGATGAGGTGCTTTGGCCTCTATATGAGAGAGTAAAGAGCGATATATTAAGACTCGGACTGTTTGAGCCTACCTTGCTGTATGGCTATTTTCCAAGCAGAGGATATAGGGACGATATATTTATATTTGATGAAAAAGAGGGCTTTTTTAGCGATAAAGAGGTAAATAAAGAGCCTATAGAGATAGTAAAGCAAAGGGCTATAAAAACTCTATCGTTGCCAAGACAAAGAAGAACACCTTTTAGGTGCCTAAGCGATTATCTAAGAGACGATAGGCACGATGTTTTGGCTTTTAGCTGTGTTAGTGCGGGAGAAAAGTTCAGTCTATATGAAAAAGAGCTTTTTGAAAAGGGAGAGTTCAAAGAGTATCATCTATTGCACGGTATCAGTGTAGAGCTTGCGGAAGCTTTGGCGGAGATAGTTCACAAGCAGATAAGGCTTGATCTCGGTATAGCTGAAAATGAGGGACATTCTTTGAGAGATGTGAAAATGAGAGCATATCAAGGATGCAGATATTCGTTCGGCTATCCATCTTGTCCCAACTTGGCAGATAATAAGCTGATATTTGATCTTTTGAAGCCTGAGGAATTTGGCATAACTTTAAGCGAGACATATCAAATGCATCCTGAGCAAACTACGACCGCTTTGATATTTCACCATAAAGAAGCGATATATTTTAATGTGGATTAAAAGTTTTCATCTTTTTCAAGATATAAAAAAGAGACAAATTTTTTAAAAGCATGAATATCAAGCATTCCCATATATAGATGATCTTCTTGATTGTTGACGATGGGAATATGACCTGCATCAATATGAGATATAAATTCAAAAACATCCATGCCATTTGCATCTATATTTAGAGCATGAGGGTTGTGTGTCATGAGTTCATCGACAGTAGTGTCGTTATAATTTTCTTTATCTTTTATAAGTCTTATGTCTCTAAAAGATAAAACACCGACAAGTTTTTTGTTCTCTACGACGGGAAAGTAGCTTGATGTTCCATCCATCAAATCATACACAATATCTTTTATATACATCTTTGGCTCTAAGACTATGATATCATCATCTATCAAGTGGGTTATCTCTAAATTTTCAAGTTTTTTTCTATATTCCGCATTTCCAATATCAAAACCCTTTTGCATAATAGCTCTTGCAAAGTGTATCTTTTCCTCGAAAGTGTGAACTATATAGATAGTCAATACCGAAGTTAAAAGTATAGGAACCGCCATCTGGTAGTTTTGAGTTAACTCTATGATGATAAGAGAAGATCTAAAAGGGGCATTTGACATTCCTGCCGTTACAGCCGCTGTACCAATGAGAGCTATGGCAAGAGGATCGATTCCTGTGAAAAAACCTGTTAAACTGCCAAGTCCGAAACCAAAAAAAGCCCCTATAAATATAGAAGGAGCAAAAACACCTCCGAACATTCCGCTTGCAAAGGTAAGAGCTATGGCTATAGCTTTGACTATAGAGAGTTCAAAGGCTGTATGAAAGCTATATTTTGAATTAAAAAGTTCATTGACATGATTGTACCCCAAAGATGCTGCATCAGGATATAAATAAAGTAGTAAGCTAACGACAATACCGCCTATAAAAGCTTTTTTATAGTAGGAAATATGTAATTTTGCGAAACTTTTTATAATAGTTTTATAAATAGATTCAAAAAAGATAATCATCAAGGAAAAAGCAAGGGCAAATAGCGGTATCATGATAAGAAACAAATGATTATAAGTAAATTTATGAACATAAAAAGTCGGATAATTACCAATAAAATATCTCGAAACTATGGTCGCAGTTATGGATGAGACGGAGAGCGGTATGATATAATTAAAGTTCAATCTGCCTAAAATTATCTCAAAACCGAAAACTATGGCAGCTATTGGTGCATTGAAAGTGGCAGCCAAAGCACTAGTAACTCCACAAGTGACAAATAAAGGAGTATTTACTCCTTTGGTCTTAAAAAGTTTTAAAAATAAAGCGGTAAATGAAGCACCGAATTTTGCTATGGGTCCCTCTCTTCCTACCGGTACTCCAAAGCCTATATTTATAGAAGTCAATACAACACTTGCCAAACCCTTTTTATAATCTAACCTCCCCTTTTTCAGCACTATTGACTTAGCTACCGAGTCAATAGTCGGGTTTGTCGTATCCGGTAAAAATTTATGGATAATGATAGAAGAGAAGAGAAAAACAAAAGGTATAAATATGAGATATAGATATTCATAGTGAGGATAAAACTCCACGGTATCAACAAGGACGGATGAGTAGTGGATGATCTCTCTAACCAATATAGCAGAAAATCCCCCAAGAATGCCTATAAGCATAGGCAAAACAAAAAGTCTTTTTATCTCTTTCACAAAATCCCCGAATGTTAAATTGTAACTATTATATCATAAACCGATATATTTTAAAATATAAGTAAAGTTTTTGTATAATAAATCACTATATAAAAACAAAAAGGAGAATTTGTGAAAAGTCCAAAAGGTTTTGGAAGGAGATATTTTTCTCTTGCTTCGATATTGGCTTTTAGTGTTAGTGTCACTATGGCATCTCAAACTCAAAGCTTGAACGATCATGAAAAATTAACCTTTCATAAAAAGATAAGTAAAGATGATAAAGCTATCAACGAAGATGAGCCTATTGTCATCTCGAAAAAGGTTGAAGTAAAAGAGGTGGATGCACCATTTGCATCTGAAATATATACTCAAAGAGATATAAAAAATTCCCACTCAAAAGATTTATACGATTTTATTGATACTCAAACATCACTAAATATATCCTCATCTTATGGCAATAGTTTTGCTCCGAGGATTGATATGAGAGGGTATGGCATAGGTGATGGATATGAAAATATAGCTATTATGCTCGATGGACGAAAACTAAACAATATCGATATGCAACCCCAACTACTTTCATCAATCCCGCTTAAAAGTATAAAACGGATAGAGATACTAAAAGGAAGCGGATCGGTTGAGTATGGTGATGGTGCAAATGCCGGAGTTATCAATATCATCACAAAAGATACTAACGGTATTACTTTAAATGGTTATGTCGGTAGTTATGGTTTGTGGCATAGCGGTGCAAGAGTGGGTATAAAAAAAAGACTGTTTGCGGTAGAGGGTTTTATAGATAAAACCGGCAATAGCGGGGATAGGATTATAGCAAAAGACGGTACAAAAGATGATAGCTATAACACTAACAAAGGTTTTAAACTAACACTAACACCTATGGATAAATTGAAACTTCATATAGGTAAAACTTTTTCTAAAATGGATATCAAATACCCGAATGCACTAACACTATCTCAGTATAACAATGATCCGAAAACCGTGCCTTTACCGTCATGGGGCAATGCATATAACAAACAACACTATAAAGATAATGTTTTAAGTTATGGATTGAACTATATTTTAAATCCTCATTTTTCTTTTGATTTTCAAGGTAATCATGAAGACAAATTATCAAACTACATAACTTATAATTCAGGTTACACATATAAATATAATAGTTATAATACCCAAGTAAATTATAGCTATGATACCTTTAGGGGGGTGTTTGGCATACAAAATTTCAATGGAAAAAGAGTTGGAACAAATGTCATGAAAAAAGATAATTTGGGATATTTTTTTAAAAATAGTTTTTTTATAGATAAAGATACCATATCATTTGGAGCAAGAAGAGAAAGGGTAAAATATACTTATAGTTCCTCTGCTTCAAATCTTCAAGATAAAAGTTATTTAAATGCTTATGACATAGGATATAACCATAAATTGAACAAATATTCATCTGTATTTGCCAATTTCAACCATTCTTTTGAAACTCCTGATGTTGATAGATTTTTTAGTTATGATTTTATCAATCATAAATATATTTTTAATAGTTTTATAAAACCATCAAAAGTAAACAATTTTAATATCGGATATAACTACTTTAAATATCCCCATAAATTAAAAATTGATTTGTTTTATGCTAATGTTAAAAATGAGATATACTATAATGCTATTACTTGGCAAAATACCAATCTTGACAAAACAAAAAAATATGGTTTTGAGCTTCAAGAAAAGTATAACATCCATTACAATTTGTTTGCAAAGATAAATTATGCCTATATTAATACCAAAATTAAAAAAGATGATCTAAATCCTGCCATAGAGGATAATGGTATACCGGGAGTATCAAAGCACAATTTAAAAATATCTATCGGATATAATCCAAATTACAAAACAACTTTCATAGTTTCTCAAATATACAGATCAAAAGCTTATGCTATGAGTGACTTTGATAAGAGTTTTGGAAAAATGCAAAGTTATAACTCTACCAATCTGTCGCTAAATTATAGATATAAAAATGTCGACTTTTTTGCAAAGGTAAACAATATTTTCGATAGAAAAAATGCTCTTTTTGTAGATAATGGTATGAGTATCGGAGTTTATCCTACAAACTATGAGAGAACATTTTTATTTGGTGCGAGTGTTAAGTTTTGATAAATTATAGATATTATTTTTGGTATAAATTTTTTAACTCTTTATTTTTGGGATTGAGTGTCGGGAGTATATTTGTCATTTATACTCCCCTCAAGCCTTCGATGTTTTCTCTTGGGGGTGTAGCCTTGGCAATAGGTATGCTGATTGTTGCCAAATTTTATGAAAAGATTATGAATATAAGATATTTTTTCTATATAACGATGTTGGTTGAGCTAACGGTTTTGGGTTTTGTTATCTTTTTCCTACTTTTTAAATACTCTTATATGAGTGCATTGACTGTATATCTGGGGTATCAGCTAACATTTGTTTTCGGTAGTTATCTTGTTAGGATGGAAACGGTTGCATTAAAGAGGACTTCGCTTTTATCTTTTGCAGATATTGCAAAGCAAAAAGGTTATCTTCTTGGTTTGATTTTATCATATATATTTTATAAAATTCTTGAATATTTTGGTATAATTAAAAAACAGATACAAGTTTATGATCTATATATGGTGGCACTAATAGTTCAGATAATAATAGTGCTGTTGGTGATGAAATCTTTTAGAAAGCAATGAAAAATAACAAAAGGATAAAGATGAAAGCTAAAGAATTTTTTGAAAAACATAATGAAATTTTAAGGCAATATGATTACAATTATGAAAGATACAAGATAAAATTTAGTGTTGCATTGGTAAAATTAGATGAAACTCTCAACTCATATGATATTGATTTTGATTCTATGATAAGATATTCGGATCAATTTCTAAAGATAGATGAAATGCTCTATTTTTTTCTTTTTTTAGGCACAGATATTAAAAAAGCTTTTCAAGCATTATTGAATCTTGAAAAAAAATTGCTATCTAAATTCGATCTCTATTATGCCAATACTATTTTTCAAGCTGCTGTTGTAAGCAAAGAAAAAGGAAGAGATATAGAAGAAATGATTCGTATATGCTTTGAACTTCTTAACGAAAGCAAGCAAGGTCAAATTATTTTAACAGAAAGTGATTTGTAGATGAAGTTGGATAAAGCATTTTTTACCAATGTAGTTGCTGTCTTATTGGTTGTCAGTTCATTTTTTACCCCTAAAGAGTATAGGGATTATCTTTACTATAGTGGACTTTTTGCACTTTCTGGAGCTATTACGAACCAATTAGCCATACATATGCTTTTTGAAAAGGTGCCTTTTTTATACGGCTCGGGTATCATAGCTTTAAAATTTGAAGATTTTAAAAGATCCATAAAAAATCTTATAATGGAGCAGTTTTTCACCAAAGAGCAGTTGGATGATTTTTTCAAAAAAGAGGAGTCAAATATCGACTTGTCCGCTATCATAGAGCAGACAGATTTTACTCCGGCTTATGATGCTCTAAAACAGAGTGTTATGGAGTCAAGTTTCGGCGGTATGCTAAATATGTTCGGCGGAGAAAAGGCTCTTGAACCGCTAAAAGACAGTTTTGTAAATAAACTAAAAAACTCCGTCGTATCCATAACCAAAAGCGAAGCCTTCAATCAGGTTTTGCAAAATAGCCTAACCAACTCTAATGTCAGTAACGATTTGATGAAAAAAATAGAGAAGATTGTTGATAGTAGGCTCAATGAATTAACACCCCAGATGGTTAAAGAAATTATTAAAAATATGATAAAAGAGCATTTAAGTTGGCTTGTTTTATGGGGCGGGGTATTTGGTGGACTAATTGGATTGGTATCTATATCTGTGCAAAATCTAAATATATAGTGAAAGTTATGGATCAAAGCAAATCATATCCTTTCTTTAAAATTCTTTTTATATAACAGAAGCATACTTTATTGTAGTATTTTGGCATATTGTTTTCATAAGGTATTTTTAAATTATTTTTTGGTAAAATTTTCTTTACTTTTAGCATAAAGCTCAAGGTTTGAGCCGACATAATTTGCACACTTTATAACTCCAAATGCAGATTTATCGTCTTTTGTTTTTATGCAATAAAACAAAAAAGGATAGATAATGAATAGAAGAGATTTTATCAAAAATACAACACTTTGTATAAGTGTACTCTCACTTACTCCAAGCTTAGTCTTAGGAGATAACAGACAAAACAGAAAGTTTAAAATAGTATATGATTTTGACATTAAATATGATAAAAATTTTTTTTCAGCAAAATTATGGAACCCACTTCCATATAATGCCGAGTATCAAAAAGTAAAATTTTTAAATTTTGAGGGCAACTATGAGAACTTTGATATAAATAGTAAAAATCCCTATGATGCAAAAGTTTTATTTGCCAAATGGAAAAAAAGCGATAAGAGAAAACTACTTCATATGGAGATAGAGGTAGAGACTTCTTCAAGAAGTGTTGATTTGAAACTCATCAAAAAGGCAAGCAAAGAGAATTTGCCTATACCAAAAAGTGTAGAACTATATCTAAGACCAACTTTTCACATTCCAACAGACGGAAAGATAGCCCAAAAAGCAAATGAGCTCACAAAAGGTTTAACGGATAGATTTCAAAAAGTAGAAGCTATATATGATTGGGTTTGCAAAACCACTTTTAGAGATCCAAAAGTAATAGGTTGCGGAAAAGGAAATGTCGGCAAGATGATGGATAGTGGATATTTTGGTGGAAAATGTACCGATATAAGCTCTTTGTTTACTGCTCTTTTAAGAGCTTCAGGCATACCTGCAAGAGAAGTTTTCGGCATAAGGCTTGGGAAATCAAACTTCTCAAAAGCTCTTGGCAAATCGGATAAAAATGGCTTTGCCGATATATCTACTTGGCAACATTGTAGAGTGGAGTACTATATACCCGGTGCAGGATGGATACCGTCAGATCCTGCCGATATAACAAAACTAGAACTTGTAGATGGTTTAAAATTTGAGGATAAAAGAGTCCAAGAGTTAAAACAAAGATATCTTCACTCATGGGAGATGAATTGGGTCGGATTTAACCATGCAAGAGATTTTGTACTATATCCAAAGCCAAAGCAATATCCTATAAATATGCTTGGCTATCCATATGGAGAGGTTGAGGATGAAGTGCTAAACTACTATATGCCAAAACAGTTCGCATATAAGATAACTTCACAAGAGTTATAAAGATAGATTGTAGCAACCTTTTTGCTTATTTCGTTATAGTTTGTTAAAATGTTTTCTATTTTCTCAAGGTTGCTACTACTCTTTTGGGTTTTAAAAACAGTTTCATTGCATCTTTTATATCTTTACAGACTATATCTGATGATATTAAGGTTTTTGACGAACACCCCTCGTCGGCAACGATAGATATGGAGAGGATAGCTTCTTTTATCATCAAAATATCGTTGTTGCCATTACCGATAGCGGCTGTCTTTTTTTTGCCTAATTTCTTTAAAAATTTAGCCTTTTCTTTGGTATGATTTTTGCTTTTTAATATCAAAACTTTTGCATGAATATCTTTCAACTCCTCTTTTACACTTCCGAAAGTATCGGCAGTGATAACAAAAACTCTAAAATATTTTGTTAGTTTTTGAAGAATCTTTTTAGTTTTATTATCTATCTTGCCGTCTTTTGCCAAAGTGCCATTATAATCAAAAAGTAAATTCTCTATATTTATCGTTTTAAAGCCAGGTACTTTTATCTTCATATTATCACCATTTCTTTTCCCTTTTTTTCTGTTATTTGGGCGATTATTGCACTATATCCATATCCTTCGTTTTTTAATTCATCCAAAAGTTTTTTGCTATCTTTTTCGCTAACGGCTATCAAAAGCCCGCCAGAAGTTTGTGCATCAAAAAGGAGTATATCATCTCTTAAATGGGCTTTGAACTCTACCTTGTTATCAAGATAACTTTTGTTGTTGTAAGTTCCTGCCGGAATGATGCCCATATCCGCCATCTCGTAAGATTCTTCGAGTATCGGCAAATTTTGAGAGTAAATCTCTATGCCGAACCTATCGCTTATCATCTCAAGAGAGTGTCCTAAAAGTCCGAAACCCGTTACATCCGTACAAGCCGAAACATCATACTTTTTCATGATCATTGAAGCTTTATAGTTTAGAGTGGAGAGTATCAAAGCTATCTTTTTTACAACCTCATCACCCAACATATCGGCTTTCAAAGCAGTTGTTAGTATCCCCATGCCAAGAGGTTTGGTGAGTATCACTACATCCCCCTCTCTTAGAGTGTTGTTGTAGTATATCTTTTTAGGATCTATAAAACCCGTTACACTAAGTCCATAAAGCATCTCGGGTGTCTCTATGGTGTGTCCGCCGACTATACTGCCTCCACACTCTTTAACCTTATCTTCCGCACCTCTTAACATCTCTTTTAAAACCTCTTTTGGATGGTGACAGCCGTCAAATCCCACTACATTCATAGCGGTCTTTACTTCGCCTCCCATCGCAAACACATCGCTCAAAGAGTTTGCCGCAGCTATCTGTCCGTAATAGTACGGATCATCTACTACGGGAGTGATGATGTCCACTGTTTGCACTAAAGCTAAATTTTCATCTATCTTATAAATTGCGGCATCTTCGCTACTTTTTAAATCTATAAGAACATTGTTATCATCACAAGTTAGTCCGTCCGTTATCTGTGTTAGCTCACCCGGAGCTAATTTAGCGGCTCAACCTGCGGCTTTTACAAACTTGGTTAGTTTGTGTTTGTTATTTAATTCTACCATATATTCCTTTCTAATTTTTTTCTAAAAAATCCGAAACAAAACCCTCTTTCTCCAATGATTTTATAACACCCCTTAAAAGATATGAATGTCTAAAATCAACAGTATATACTCTTCCGTTCTTTTTGGTCGCTTTGACCATTCCTTGATCTTTT
This sequence comes from Campylobacterales bacterium, assembly GCA_027065125.1. GTDB lineage: Bacteria > Campylobacterota > Campylobacteria > Campylobacterales > JALSKU01 > JALSKU01. The sequence continues at coordinate 10,410 of JAMOOV010000076.1, forward strand.
AGCTTATTCATTGCTCTTGTTTTTTGAATACTTTTTGTTATGCCTATTTTACTTAATTCTTGGGATTTGATAGCCATATCATCGCTTTTTACGATAAGTTTTAGTATCTTTTCCTCTTGCGGATTTATAAGCCCTCTTTGGGTAGCAAAATCCACAGATCTCAACAAAATTTTATCTTTCACAAAATTTCTATCAAGTAAACTATCTATCTTTTCAATCTCATTTTTAAGTCCAGACAAAAAATATTCGCACCACCTTAAAACACCTTCGTCATCCAGAGAATCTGCCGTCGAAAGCATCCTATAATATCTATCTCTGTCTACATAAAAAACTGCCGATGGATTTAGTATTCTTCCGTCTTTCACCCTAAAACCTAGTTTTATCAAAAGAGCATAGTTTAAAAGTCTTCCAACCCTTCCATTTGCATTATCAAACGGATGGATATAGTTAAATCTATGATGAGCTATGGCAACCATAAGCAACTGATATTGTTCTTGCAAGTTTTGATTTATAAATTTTACAAATCCGTCAAAATACTCTTGCAACTTATATGGTTCGGGCGGAGTATGTTTGGATTTGACGATTTTTACACTATTTTTTCTAAGTTCTCCGGGATATCTTGAACCTTCTCCTTTTGGTGGCGGGGATAGATCGCTTGTTACGATTTTATGAAGCTGAGATATAAATGCTCTATCTAAAGGATTATTTTCAATACTTTCTTCTATAAAGTTTATAGCTTTTTCAATATTTTCTATTTCCGTTCTGCTCTCATCAAAAGTACTCTCTCCATCCATTATCTCTTCAATATACTCTGCCAGTGTGGTATTGTTGCCTTCTATTCTGGCGGAACCCAAAGTCTCTAAGATTTGAAAAATATTTTTAAGTTGAAAAAATATATATGGAGGTATTTCTCCCTCCAACCTTTTTACCTTTAATTTTTCCAAATCTATGATAAGATTTGCCAATTTACTTCCCCATTTTGGGTCGGGAATTTTAAAGAGATTGCTATACATTACTTTCCTATTATATTTTTACTACTTTACAATAAATATTAAATTATAGCCAAATAAAGGGCTGTTGTAAATATTTTTATAAATAACTTACTTTACAATATGCAAAAACATTACTAAAATGTTAGCACCCTATCACTATCTTGCACCCAATCAGCCAAATCATTCATAGTGGCTTTAATAGTCGGATCAAAGTAGGGCTCATTTTTAAAAAGTCCGCATCTTGCTTGACAAGTCCCGCACACTTTTAATTTTACACCCGCCTTATACATCTCTTTTAGCATGCCAACAAGGTCATTATCGTAGTTATCGGGCTTTTTATTACAATCTCTTGCCAAATCAACCGAATCGTTCATCAAAAATATCCTAATCTCTTCCCCTCTTTCAAAAAGATTTTTTGCAAGTCTCAAACCGTTCCAAGCCACATCGCTACCATCATAAGGCTCATGATTAAATATAAAAAGTATCTTCATTTTTTCCTCCTATAAAGTTACTGTTTCGGTATGCAAAAGCATATCCATGGTATCGTAGGCATTTCCTATCTCGCCTACTTTAAGCTCATTTGGATCAATCTTGTAAAAGTTCATACAAAGTCCGCAACTATATATTTTAACACCTCTTTTTTCAAACTCTTGTAAAATTTCTATAACTTCTTTATGTCCATCTTTGGTTGTAAGAAAAACACCTCTGTTTACAAGTATCACATATTTTGGAAGTTTATCAAATTCCAAAGTGGTCTTTAAAAAACCTTTCATCAATATATCGCCAAGTTCACCCTCTCCGACTCTATCGGATTTGATAAAGAGAGTTTTATCCAAAAATTTTTCACCCTCATCTTTCGGAGCGATAGCACACTCATACCCTTTTATGATGGTAATGATGGTTTTATCTCCATCCTTTTCAACTCTATTTTCATATCCGTTTTTTGTAGCAAATCTTTTGACATTCTCTATGGAGCTAACAGAGTTTACTACTATTTCAAGTATAGAGTCGTTTTCTAACTCCTCTAAAGCTTTTTTAGTCTTTAAAACCGGTTCTGGACAAGCCAAATCACAACAATCTATCTTCATAATAAAACCTTTTGTATGAATTTGCTGTTTATTGAAGATGAAGATAAGCGGTAGTCTATATGCCTATTTCATGTGTATCCAAACCTTGGACCTACAGCATTTATAAAATTATATAATCTATAGTCTAAAAATTTGTTGAAATATAAAAAAGAAATTTTACATCTA